>NZ_JCACKO010000079.1:0-22688 GCF_059505445.1 Brasilonema angustatum
ACTTTTTTCCAATTTATGGTTCAAAAATTTTCCCACATTATGATTCAAAGGACAGATCGCCCCGATATACAACCCGCTGGCGCGAGTTGCCTGTCTGCCGTTAAATAACGTGGGAACCATTTGAGGTAAATTCATTCGTCGAATGTTCTCCTGATTCTTTAACTATTCTGACTCCTGAATTCTTATTTTGTTTTCTTACAAGTTTTGCATTGACTCCTTTCTAAAAGGATACCCCAACCCTCCTGTTAAGGATGCTTCCCAAAGCTCTTTAAATGTCCTGTTTTGGGGGGTTAAGACGGGTGTCTGCTACTACCCTAGCCAGAACCTATTGAATTGCTTCTACGGGCTGAAAAAGGGCTATTACGGGCTTTTTATATCTAAAGGGTTACAGTTTAAAGTTAATATTTACTTATAGTTTTATGGTGTTTCTGACTTTTTATGTAAAGCACTTTTTTGTCCGCTGTGTTTTATATTAATTACTATATTTTCTTTGTGACGTGTATAGCCTTCATATCACTATATTTTCTTAAACTATATGTGTTATAGCGCCGTCAAATTGTTTGTTTCAGCCATTCTGCTTGGATTTCTTTGTAGAAAATCAGCGGTTTCTTTGTAGAAAATCAGCGGTCTAAGTCCGAATTCTTTGTAGAAAATCAGCGGTCATCTGAAAAAATCTTTTGTAGAAAATCAGCGGTCACATTTGTAGAAAATCAGCGGTCTACGGTATTTGAAACTTGTTGCTTTTTCGCGCTTTCATGTGAAACACAATCATAAAAATATTCTTTCTGGCTTGTTTTAAAGTGATTGCTAGCCAGTGATATCCGTAAGTGACACTTGTTCTTCGTGACACATGATTGAAGAAAAAGTCAGCATGGGATGCGCCCTTGCACTCTACAGGAATCAGAATCAATTAGTTGACGGTAGTACCCGCCAGTCGTACAGAACTCATACTGATGCCTCTATTCTTTCTTGTTAAGGCATAGAGTTTAAAGGAGTTTACGGCAACTTTAGAACCTTTTTACTGACAAAGCCCAGAAATGCCTTATCAACATTCCTTATCCGTTCGCCTTTGCTACGGGCGTACTCATAAAACTGTCGTTCCAGTTCGTATTGGCACCAGCCAGTTCCGGCATTAACAATTATATAAACGGCTGACTCAAATGCTTTACTGGATATTTGAATCTTTTTAGATGTGTCCCCTATTTTCGCTGAATTACCAGTATTTTCATGGGCTGGCATATTCAGTTTTTTAAGGGATTTTCTAACCGAAGGAACACTAGGTTTTATCGTGATACCTTTGGTATCAAAAGCGTAGTCAAACCAGGGATAGACGTTTTTCACCTTTTCAACGACTATCTTAAAATGCCTTCTAAATTCGTACATACTGCCATAGTCCGCTCCAAACTGGCTTTCTAGAATGCTCCATGACATAAACTGAGGTTTATCCTTCTGCTGGGCAGCATAGGTACGGAGAGTCGCCCAACTATAGACATCGAGGGCGAAAGAGGAGTTTTTGACTGCCTGCAACGCTCTCAGATCTAAGGGGATAGGGTTACTGGTTATTGCTTTAAAGAAGTTCTCAGTCAGTTCAACATAACTGCCATGATCGATGGGTAATTGTCGGTTATTACGCTCTGTCCAAAAGGTAAACTTGTCAGCGGCACTCAGGTTAATCCACGATTCGTAGTGCTTGCCGTTAATCTCTCCTGAATATTGAAAAGAAATTTTAGCGTTGAATAATCGCCGCCATTGTTCAAGAAGTCGGTTGTAGTCGCTGCGTTGTCCCCTGCGGTTGGGGTCTAGCCCCAATTCTCGCATGAAATCAGCCAGACTGTCTCCCATTTTGATGTTTCGGTTGCCCGTGCGAACAGCTTCCGCCGTGAGCCAGAAAATCAGAAGCCGGGGAATGCTGCCGTAAGGGTAGCCGCAGGATTTTTTTCGGTTAAAGTCCCATCCTGGCTGAATGCCAAGGGTATAGTTTCCGTTGCGCCGTTCCCAAGCGGGGACAGTATCACCAGGATTGCGGTGGGGTAATGTTGCCTGAACCAGTTCACGGGGGGTATAAGCAACTTCTTTCAATGAAGGCGGCGCGTTGACAATCAAAGAGGAGGCATCTTCTATACGGGTAATGATGGGAGTTTTCTTGATGACATGGTTCATCTGAATTATTTCCCCCGCAATCTTTTTTATTGATAGCCGCTTCATTTTGGGCTGCTCGATTGCTCTTTTTGTATGGTGCTTAATTTATATTCCTCTTCAGACATTTAAGGCAAGTTCTTCTTTCTTTCCAAGCATTATAAAAAGAATCATTCTATGTGTTGCAGTTATTCAAGGGCTGGAATGACGCTTTTAAAAGCCTGTCAAAAATAACTAATTCAATACATAAAACTAATTGAAATCAACTAAAAATTAGTGCAAAATCGAATTTAATCAGTCGCTTTGCGTACATCCGCTTCTTTTCAATCAGCGGATTTTTTTAAACATTTTACTGTTTTGAATATTGAGGATTAGAACTATGCAGTCTTTCGCACTTGCAGCAGAACTCTTCGTGGTTGTTTTTTCGTTTATTTGTTGGTTGACCTATGTTCCAACAGAAACAACAGATATGAGCCAAACAATCAATCAAGACATTTTCCAGGAACAAAGTAATGTTGTTGAGGAAATTTTTAATATCGTTTCATCTGAAATCAAAGAGTCAAATGAAACGTCTCTCGTAGAAGAAACGACTTCAAATGAAACGTATCTCGTAGAAAAAATTACTTCAAATGATTCTACCACAATCGATATTCCATCTCCGTGGGACGAAACATTAGTTATTGACTCGACTGTTCAGCCAACGCTTGTGTCTAATGAACAGGAACACGCATCAATTTATCAAAGAATTGAGAACCTTACACTTGTTCAGGCTCGACAAATCGCTTCCAAACTCAGAGAAATGAAGATGATTGCGCCTGACACAAAACTCAGTGGTAAGGGAATCGGTAAGAAGTATTTGGTGGAATTAATCAGCGAGCGCATCTTTGAACACAAAGAAGCTATCGCAGAAATTATAGACCAAATTATTGAGCAAACAGTTATTTCATGAGGTGAAATATTATCAAGCTCAAACTAGAAATAGTGCAGCTTGTTCTATGTCTTCCGCATTAGACAAGTTAGCTACTTTTGATGACACAGATCCATCTCTTGAATCTGCCAAAGCTTTTCTCTCGCAAGCAGTTTTTTTGATGGATGAATATTACCGAACTTGGCACTCGATTATCTGGATTAAATCTAATCGAAATACGAAGAATCGAGTGCAGTCACAATTGAATCACCTTGCCTTTGATGCCTACACAGCATTTTCAAAGGTTAAAGAACTTCTTGATGAATACGTCGATAGTCAAATTGAAAAGGAACGAAAAGGCGAGTTAGTTAAATCTCCCCCTCAATGGTGGAACGACATGTCAACCAGTTTAACACTCGCTGAAAGTTCTTTTCAAAAAGAATATCGCTACAGCATTTTAAGCAAGCAAATACGTTTATTTTAGTTGAGGTAAGTACGATGTTTGCAACAACTTTTGCATTCTCTGACAATGGGTTTACTCTCAAAGTAGATCCTAATCTTGGAAAAGCAACACAGATGTGGTTACATAATCAGAAATGTATTTTTCAAACACTTCCCTTAGAAAGTTATACTCTGTTTGAAATTGCATCTGCGCCTAACGGAGTTATCCAAAGATTAAGCAGCAATTATTTATCATCTGCCAATGATAATGATGAAGTTCAGCATCAAGTTGACTCTCTTCGTAACTGCGTTGAAAAATCTTGCTGGAAATCTATTCTGGAAGAAACGTCACAATGGTCAAACGATTTGAAAAAAAGAGTTTGGCTGAAACTTTCTACATCAGAAAAACAGACGATTCACCACATTGCGAAAATGCATAAATTTTCTGATACGCTGTCAGATCTTAAGCTTTCAGATATCAAGAAAGTTATCACGATTTTGAAAGAGGTAGAAATACTTCCCAAGAACGTAAAAGTCACTAAAGACTCTAAACAAGAAGATTTGGTCGATATGCTGAAAGAACTTCTGACTACACATGAGAAGTTTTTGTCAGCCGCTTTGACACTTGTTTCAAGTGATTGCGAATAATCTTTCTGTTTTAGCTTTCAATAGATACCCTAGAAATCTTGATGAAGAGTAACACGTAAGCACATTTAAGTTCTTCACTTGATTTTTAAGGGGTATCTTTTTCTTTATTTCAATATTGTCTCACAATTTGGACTCATAGATATGGAATTCAGTCAATTGAATGAAAGACAGATTGCAACTATTCTTGCTTCTCTGCGCTTGTTTCAAATTGAAGCAGAAAAGTACGATATGGTTGAAAAGTTTCCTGACCATTTTGAATCAGGTAACATTACGCCTTTATCTGTTGATGAAATTGATTTTCTGTGTGAGCAAATTAATGCTGGTATCCAGATAAAGTCTACGATGCAAAACTTTAATCCAGAAGATATAGCATATGTAACGCAGGAGTTTGTACGCCAAGATTGCGGTATTTATGGAGTTAAACTTGTCGATGCAGACTGTGATGTCATCATTGATGAAGTGAAAAAATTGGCTCAACAGGGAAACTTTCATCATACAGGGGTTTATTGGATTGCCAATTACCTAGCTGCTGAAGGGAGAATTCACCCTAACGTGCCTTATTAATTGACCTTTTATTGCAGTAAGTCACCTGACTTATCAGCTTTTTTGCAAGCCGCCCCTTACTTTAGGCGGCTTGCCTACTTTAGTAACTTGTTACAAACCTCCACGAGTCAATTCAGAAATCAAACCGGATTCCTATAACACTTGCTTACTTCAGTAAGTAAGCAAGTAAGCACTGAGCCGTACAATTCTAGCCGAATAACAAAAATAGGATTTACCACTCTAAAGAAATAGAAATTTATCACTTTAGCTAATAATTTAAGTTGACTATTATTAAAACTATTTCCTAATTGAAGAATACAAATCTTCAGTAGCAGGAAAATTTTATGAATAAAGGATTTAAAAAAGCTTTAGCAACAACAGGGGCGGCGCTTACCTTGTTTAGCTCAGGGGTATTGACAGGAAATATGTTATCTCAATCGAACAAACCATCAGAGGGAACAACAGATTCAAAAGAAGTTATGACACAGCAAGACTGGAAGACGTGGGAGGAAATCAAGCAAGATGCCTCGAATAATCTTCTATCGGATGCTTCTGTAGAAAAATTTCAGCAGACTTTTACGGTCGAAAAATTGCATGAGATGGGTGTTAAGGGTCAAAGAAACAGGCAGTTGAGAGATGAGTTAGAGTCTGTCAGTAATTCCGTTGCTGAACAAGTCTATAATATTGCATTCAACCGTAATGTCAGTTCTACGAATAGTAACTATGACAAGATTATAGAAATTGAAAATCTTATGGATCAGGGAGGCTTAATATCAAAAGATAAACAAGTTTCAGCTAAGGCTTATGTTGTATATTCTCAGCGTGATTCATACAACTTTTTAGAATCAGGAGACTCGGCAAAAAGGGCTGTCAAGATTTACAATAGTGTTGCTGATACTTCTCCGCAAAACACCGTAGATAATCAAGAAGTCGCAGAACGTCTTGTTAAGTCTTATGAAGAAGAAACTCTTCCTAAATTAATCCAAGTGCGTGACAGTATTTCATCAGCACGGAATAAGGCTGATGAAAACATTTTTCAAAAATTGGGAGCTTGGATAAATAACAGTATTTCAAATCCTCCTTTTAAAAGAGAAAAAAATGATAGTAGCTCACACACTAAAATACCATCAAATCAGTCTTTTGCAGATAGAACTAAACAAATTGTTTCTAATACAATGCAAAGAACCCCATTGACCGAACAATCCCTAGCTATGATGGTTCATGGAGGTGCAGGACGCTCATGAGTATTTTTTATATAAACAAAAAAGCCAGCGTGATGCTGGCTTTTTGTTTGAGATATTCAAGTCCTGATGAGTAAATTAACCGCTTTATGATGTTTCATTTTATCTCTTTCGTAAAGCCATTTTGGTACTTCCAAACTCAGCACCCATCCAGATGCTGTAAATACGGCAAGCCCTTCACAAACTGAGCGCTGAGGATGTCCTAAAAGTAATCCAGTTGTCAGGGTAAACAGAAAGATTCCAGTTGCACACCCTAAGCAACAACCAAGGACAGTTAATTTCAGGCGATCATTGGAATTATAGTAGCTTCGTTCGGGGACACCATTTATCAGAGTAGTGCCCTCTTTTAGAAACTTGTAAGCAAGATAAACAAGTATTCCTAGCGTAAGCACAAAGACGATTCCTAATATTGCGACAGGCAATATAGCCAGTAATGTAACGCAAACAATCCAAGTTATTGCAAGTACAGCAACGATACTAACTAAGCCCACCAAAAATTGGACATTACCGAAGATGATAATAATAACAATTGCCGCAATTAAAGCAAAGAACGCTCCGGCAGTGGTATCACTGTATAAGGGGGCACTTGCCTTTGCTAACAGTGTTATCATCCAACGCCAGTCTGTAAGTTTTCCTCCAATAGCATTAAAATCTTTTGTTTTGACAACAGCACCATAGGAGAAAAACATCACTGCACTGGCAAGCGATGCCAACTTGAACGGAAATTCTACTTTCCTGGCTACAGGTTCAATAATGCTAATTGTTTGGAAGGCTGTGTATGCTTCTTTTGCGTTACGAAAGCCATCTGTTATCATTCTTTCCAAGAGGTTTTCAAATTCAGGGGTTATATGTTTATGGAGAGATGAAAAACCCCGTTTGAATACATCCAGGTAGGTTGTGCTTCGTCTGGTAATGATTTGGATGATAATACTCCCTAAGCATTTTAGGTCGTAGCGCCAGCGTTCTTCGCGTGGTATATCAGGGTTTCTGGCAATTTTACCAAAATTGAGAACGCAAACTTTAATGCTGCCATCACCTACGTACTCAATGAGAACATCCCCGATATTTAAACTGTGATGAAACTGTGCGAGGGTTTGAGATTGGGCATATTGTAATATTTCTAAGACTTGTTTCAGCAAGGATTCTATCTGTAGAAGCGTTAGCGCGTATCCTTCTTCCGGGCTTTCTCCAGCCATATAATCTATCACTAAGAACAGGCTTCCACAGTCTGAGGCATCTACATCTTTACACGCAAAAAAATCATGAGAAGAGGGGATACCTGGATGAGAAAGATTTTTTAAAGTTTCATACTCTAAAGATAATTCTCTAAGCATTTTTTGTTCGTCCTCTGCACCATTGTAACGGTATTCTTTGAGGACAAACTGCTCACCAGTGTCAATTTTTTGAGCTAACCAGACAGCATATTCTGGATAATACGATTGGCTTAATTCTTCTTGGAGATTGTAGCCATGTCTAGAAATATCAATCATAAAAGCTCCTTACTTATGGCTTTTACTATTTTTTATGCCGTTATTTGAGTGTGTATCTTGATTGTTTACTGAAGACACATCATTGATATCGTCCACATCTAAAATGCTTTTTATCCTGTATTCCAAGTATCCCAGAATTTTCTCTTGGACATGCAGATGATATTTTGATGTGGTTGTTGGGGTAAAATTACTTGCAATGTCTTCAAGTTGGGTCAGCAATATTTTTTTGAGTTTATCGTTCATAATTCTGGATGTGGTATCTCGCAATAGCTGTTGTTCTTTAATACTGTTTTCGATTTCAACAATATCTGCATCAATAGAACGGTCATGTTCCCCAATATTTTTGATTTTATGACGCCGTTTCTTTGCATCATAGAGAGTACGTGGCATGAAAACCTTGATAGAGACTGGTACGATTTCCAGCATCCAGAACAGGCGGGGAATCCATTCCATTTTGGCTGCCACAACCTTATTACTGCTCTTAATTTGTTCTAAGAGATAGATTTGTTTTCCAATCGGGAGAACGTCAGGCATAGTGAAAGGTTTACCTTTTAAATCTCTTTGTGTCACATCTCCGTTTAAAAACTTTATATGTGCTTCCTTGTCTTTTATCTGATTCCTCATCTCTGTCGCATTGTCATTGGCGACTTGTACGCTTTTTCTTGCTTCGCTGATGAGTTCTTTGCTTGCCCCTTTACGTTCCCAGTATTCCTGGGTAAGCATTGCATCTTTTACAATTTTATCTGGATTTTTGGATGATTTTGGATTTTGAAAAAGCTGCTCTATTTTCTGCTTTTCGCTCTTGATATAGCTTGTTTCTATGGCGATTTGTGTTGTGCGAATATCGGTTTGAAAGATAATTAAGTCAAAGAAAATTGCAAACACATACCCTACGCAAACTGCAAAGGCGACTCTGATAGAAATACCAAGGAATGTCCCAGCAAAAGAACCCCAAGACAGAGGATTCTTGGGAAGTGTCATCAACAAGCCTCGCTCTAGAAGAAGTATTGCTATACCCCAAAATACTCCAAAGATTATGGCTCCCAACCAATTTTCTTTTACTAAGTAAAAGATTGAGCCGGAAGAGAATGCAGCAAAACTTGCTGTAACGATAACAGCGATGCCTTCAGTGATATAAGCATTTTCTGAGTCTGAATCATTGAGACTTTTGAGAAAATTAACATCGCACCCGGCACACCATAAAAATAAGTATTTCATAACGTATTACTTGTTTTGCGTTATTTCAGTTAGTCAAAAGCTTTTTGAGCTAAATAAAGAACGTTATGACTGCTTGTATTTAGTCACAGTCACCTAGCTTAATCACGAGTAGTTGATGGCAATTCTTTTGTTTTGGCGATGCTGGCTGGTTGTTACCCACAACCAGGCTGGCGAAGGGCGCAACGATGGGATTTTCACGCGCTTGATACCCCAGTTTGAAGACGTACCAATGGCTTCCAAGTAATAGAGCGATCGTTAAAACGGTTGAGGTTAAATTCCATACCAGTTTGAATGGATTCATAATTCATTAGGGGGATAGGTAGATGAGGTGCAGGGGACTATGCCCCTGCTAATGGATTAACGGTTAAAACCCTTTTCTTGGTTGGGTTTCTGGTTCTTTAGCTGTTGCTTAGGATTCTTCTTGATTTGCCTGCGCTTTAGCGCTTCTAAATTCATCTGGCGGTAGATGGTGGGTTGCTGTTCTTGGGCTGTGTTGTTCCCGGTGAATATTGTGTCGTCATCATCACTGTTGTTTTGAGCCTGACGCAGCATTTCGCGCAAGTCTATCAAGCGGCGGTTGACAGCATCAGGGTCGAATTCTGAGCTTGATGCTTCATTAGAGATATTTTCTTCAGCTTTAATGCCAGATTGCTTCTGGTTTTCTTGCTTTTCTAACCCTTTCATCACATCGTAAATATTAAGACGCCTCCAGTCATCCTCCGTCCATTGCGGTAAGCGCATTTTTGCTTCCTCTACCGGGATATAATCAGGCTCACTGGAAGGAGGAACCAGTTTTTGTTTTAATTCATCCCACGGATAGTAATTTTTCCAAGGCTGCGTTGTTTTGTAATATGCTGTCATCCCTTGCCCACGTGGGGGATCAATGCGTGGGAGAGTCATAAATTCGGAAGCCATAACCGCTGGGACAGTTGTTCTGTTTTCAACAGCCCCTTGTGGGTTTATGTGTCCAATAAATTTGCCAAAATCTGGCACGTACTCGTAACTATTAGTTAACTGGTTAAAAATCGCTTGTCCCATCTTTTGCGACAGCCATTCTGCGGTATCTGTTTCATTGACTCGCATCCCGCATAGATGATCGATCATACCAAAGATGATTTCGGTATTTTGTTTACCTGTTTCTTGATACATGGCGTTGATGGATTGCGTTCCCAAGACAACTGCTGCTCCTCTTTTACGTCCTTGCAGCAGCAAGTTCCTTAGAATATCCATTGGATTTAACTGACACTCATCCAGAAAGAAAAATGTTCGCGCGTCCCTAGTTTCGGGATCTGTTGCCAGGATTTCATCAACAGCGTGCTTGAGAACTAAACGATTAAGAACGGACATGAGGGGGGCAAAACGATGATCGTGTCCCAGTACAAGAATGCATCCTCCTTGCATCCACTCATCAATAGTGATTTCATCAGTTGCATGATAAAACAAGGCAGCTAAGACACGGTATTTGTTAAGCTCTACTTTTACCGATGCGTGGACATTATCAGCCGTTTTTTCGGTTGCCATGACATCAAGGTAATGGGCTGTGTCGGGATCACTACTAAGAATGGCGCGTAGACGTTGCTGGCTCTCTGCGATGAGCAAAATATCCCTTAATTGCCAATTCCGTGGCGCATGTTTGATGAGGTATAATGTTATTCCGGTGAAGATTTGAATGGCAGCATCTCGGAAGAATTTTTCTCCGTGTTGATTTTCTGCAATTGGAGAAAACACAATCTGGACAAAATTTTCAACATCTCCATCAGAAGTAATTGACTTACTGAAATCAACTCGACAGCATCGGGCATCTGTAGGGTCAACGATACAGAGTCGTCCACTGGATATGGCGGTTATTTTTGAGATAGCATCCCGACTGGCATTCAGGACAATCGCCCGTTTTTGGGAACCAAGATAGACGTGGGGTAGGCAGTCTTGCATGACTAATTGAATACTTAGGGATTTACCAGACCCCACAGCACCCATAAACAACATTCCCCCCATAACCATCTGCCGCATGGGGATTCGGTTACCCCCGAACTCAACCCTTAAATCAGGCGCTCTACGAAGGGATTGCTCGGATTCCCTTTGAGTTTCTCGTTGATTTTGCCCATTGTTGATACCCTCTATTACTGTACCCCTCTCGGTAAAAGGTTTTTTAGTACGGCTCTCTAACCAATCGCCGAGCATTTTCTGGGGTAAGATGAGAGACACAATGAAGCCCAGAGGGGCGAACATCAAGTAAGCCGTAGTGATGATAGCTAAACTGATGCCAAAGATGATGTAGAAATAGTTTAATTTTCTATTTTGATTTTGGTGTGTAAAGTATAAACGATGCCAGAAAATGCCGAGTAACCACAGAGACGATATCCATACAATGGTTGTTTTGTACGTCCATAGCGTAGCGTAGAGTACCGCTTCTTCAAGGTTCTTTGCTGGCGCGTCAGTTGGATCAGCGGATCGTACTAATCCACAAAACCCCAGCCAGAGCAAGAAAAGTACAATAATACCCCAATCCCAGGCGGTTGGTTTAAAACCTTCTCCATGCACGCCCAAGGTAGCGAGTATGAGCATGAAAACCAGTAGAAATATTCCCCAAACAGCAAAGTCTTCCCATTTATCAGTTCGGAAGTAGGGCTGGAAAACAATAAGAACTGGAAGAATGTTGCTCCACATAAATAGAGCAAAAATTAGAAGCCCAAAGTTTGCCCAAAAATTTTTGGTGTGGGCTTTCAAGTTGTCTTGCAGTTCTGCAATATGCCGCTTTAGTATTCTGATGCTCATAATTCAATGAAACCTCTTCCTCAGACCAATATTTGCGTTGCAGCACAAACCAGTCATCTCTGCGGAGATAACCGATGGTAGGAGCAATGCCACCTGGGCAGGTGACGCTTAGAAGGTCAGAACAGCGGAGGAGGGCGGGGAGAGAGATTTTTGTGGTTCATTTCACGTAACTTCCTACAGGTTAAATCGTTAGGCATAAGCAGTTTTTGTGTCTTCAGTCTCTAGCCAAATCCAGTCTTTTACCTTGGTATTTCTTGCTGTCCTTGGTTTCCCAGTAGATACAGAACGAAAGAACTTTTTCTTTTTACGTCCTTTTCCTCGCTTGTGTTTTCTGCCTTTTCGTCCATTGCTCCCTGATGGCTGCTGTGGTTGTTCCATTTTTGCCCCTTGTGAAAAAAAAATCGCAGCCACCAAAGCCTTTAAAAGCTCTAAGTTGACTGCGATCATGTCTATTAAGACAGTTCAGCGACGTCATTAAAGTGAAGCATCAACGCAACACTTTTCTATTGGATTTTCTTGATTGTTGGTTAGTCTTCTTCCAAAGCTGACGAGGTTAGCTCCGAGGCTACCGATGAAAGATTCGGCTCTTCAGTAACGTGTATCTGTATTTTTACAGACAACGCCTGTTAACAAGATGCGCCATTGTATTGATTTCCCCCGCTCCTGATGACAGGATTTAGCTGATTGAACATCTAGCAAATTCTACAGAGAGGAAGCTTTGAAAAGCCGTATCAGAGTATGTTTAGCTTGTATCTGTAGATACTTCTCTAAAAACCTGGCTTTTTCTCTTAGAACTAGCGCCAGCTTTTAGAGGCAAATTCGCTATATTTATCTACTGTCTGGAATTAAACCTTCAAAAAGTTTTTTGCTCTATACTAATTCTTTGAAGGCTTGTCTATAAATTCCTAGCCAAAATTATTGCCTGCCAGAGGTTTCAAGTATATTTATTATATCCTCTTTCTTGACATAACTACTACTTAAATACGCACTATTACAAAATGTAATATTTTACAATATTCTAATTTAAATAAATTATTATATACTAGTTTTAATAAAGCATTCTTATTTTTTATAAGTCATTCATTGACATTTGCGGTGTTACTGATGAGTTAGTCTAGGAAATCTCTGAAGGCAGCCTGTCATAAACCGACATTACTGTTCTCGATAACCCAATGAATACGAGAAGAACAACTTCAACAAAAGTACAGACAAAACAGGCGTAACGCGCTTTTCGGCGTACCTTATCTTACTATCTGCGTAAATCCCTATGGCAAACCTTCATGTTATTACAGGTTATAAAGGGGGAGTTGGGAAATCGTTGGTTACTTGCGTCCTCCTTGAGTTTCTCCTGGCAAAGAACATTGCCTTCAAATTGTTTGAAACAGACCGGGATAACCCGGATGTTAAAAGACGCTATGGTGATACCGTTAACTGTGATATCGGTTTGTTCAGTGAAGCACGACGACACCAGGATGCGGCGAATAATATCTTTACTTCGGCTACCGAGATTCTAACCATCGTCAACTCTCCCGCCCAACTGTTTGCGCCCTTTGCTCACTGGTTTGAGGCAAATGATTTGTTTACTTTGGGTGCGGAAGAAGGTGTTTCTTATTACTTCTGGTTCGTTTGTGACGGCGGCTTTGACAGTATTGATTTACTGAAAAAGACTTTTCAATTTTTCACCGATAATGTTCACTACGTTGTCGTGAAAAATCACGGACTCTGCGAGGACTGGAAATTGTTTGAATCGGATACTGCCTTACAAAAGCAGTTGAAGAAATACAAAGTGATTATCGTTGATTTCCCCTTACTACTTGGTCGAACATTGCCGCATGAAATCAATACTTTATCTTTGATGTTCTCGCAGGCGATCGCCCACCCAGGTTTCGATAAAATCAACCAACAACGAGTCAAAACCTTCCTCAGAAAAGCTTTTCAAGCGTTTGAAGCCACAGGTGTGTTTACCCATGAACAGCAGCAATTATCTGCCCAACAATAATGGCAATGGTTCAGATTTACTGGATCGGGTTCTGCGGGATTTAACACCAGAGCAACGGGTGCGAGTGCTCGATTTGACACTGCGTCTCGACATCCATAAAGACGACCCCTTGTGGCTAATTGCACTAGCAATTGGGCAGTTACAAATTTTACTTCAGGATAGTCCCCAGGATTTACGGTTATTGTTCGATAACGTACAGATGGAGTTGGAAGAATGGGCAGAAGCGACGACAACAGTGTTGGAGGCGACACTCCAAGACGCCAAGAACACGGAGGTACTGGCGCACGGACTGGAAAACTTACTCAGCGTGCTAGCCACATTAAGCAAGTTGTTGACCGAACTGGCAACTTCCTTGAATCAGCACGGCTCCCAGAACGTATCGAGCAGCTTATCAATGGAGTTCGGACACTTGAGGCAGGAGTTCGCCACACTTTTACAGACAAACTCCACCTCACTTCGGGACTCGATCACCAGCCAGGTCAGCAACCAGGTCGGGGGAATTCTCCGACATCACAGCAACACAACATCGAACACGAGCGATAAGCGTCTGCTGTGGGTGTCTTTGGGGGCGAATGCTTTGCTCCTAATGGGCGTTTTTTCTCTCTGGCGTACCCATGCACAGACAAGCCAAAGAATACAATGGATGTGGCAACATCAGCAGAAGATTGAGTGTGCTGTTGGCGTGATGCCCAAAAATAGCAAGCAGTGCAAAGCCCTACTGTAATTGTTTTCTCAGAAATCCGCTGTGAAACCGCCTCGCTGTAGGCGGTCAGTAAACCTTATTTTTTTCTCTTATGAATGAAGATGGAAAAGGGTGGAAGCCTCCGTTATCGGCAGAAAGATTGCGACAATTGCAAGAATTGGATGAAAATCAGCCTGACAATATAGACCTTCGACAGTTAACAGATGAGGAGCGTCCATCTTTCTGGAAAAAGATAGCTGACAAAGGTCGTACGATTGCTGTTAAGCGTGGGATGCGTCTTGCGGCTAGAGAAGCGCTGGTAGGTGAAATTCCTTTCGTTAACGTCGGGATTGCCGTGTATGAAGGATATATGTTTGGTAAAGATATGTATACACTCATCAAAGAAGAAAGAGAACTGGCGAAAATTGAAAATAAAGCTTCTACAAAACCGTTTTATGAATTAGTAGAAAAAGAAAGATCTAAACAAGTTAGAGAATTATCTGATAATGTTGAAAAGGTTTATAAGGCGGTAAATTCGAGGAAATCTAAAGGGCTTAGTTTGGGCACACACCGTGACGAAATTTCTTCGTACCAGAAAAGAGAGTCATTGAATAGATCTGTTGTTCCTGAAGTTCTATCAAAAGCGGCTAGTGAACCTCGCTTTAAGAACGAAGCAGATCAGTTATTTAATGAAGCCGCTCTAGTCAAGGGGTACGTAAAGCAGAACTTTCCGGCAGAAACAGCAGCGCATAAGTATCAATATATGCTTGCAACAGCAGTAGAAGGGTTAGGGCGTAGCCATTTTAATCAAGTTAATTTTCCAGGGCGGGGGATGCGATTTGATAAGTTTTTTGCAGAACGGGCATATATGGACGGTCATGACGTTCAGGAGATAGGTTTGACCATTCTAGAGAAAAGTCCCTTCGCTCTTGGCTTAAAAGATGTAGATCTCGTTAAACAGAATGAATACATTGAAAAGCTGACAAATTTTTCTCATCCTGAGCTTGATGAAGCACGTAATGCTATCAGTCAGTGGCGTCAGCGAAAGGGTTTGCCTGAACATCAGAAGTTATCACCCCTGGAATATGCTGAACATAAGACTTACACCAAAGCAGCAGCGGAAAGACGCGAAAAAAATGAAATTATAAAATTTGCTGAATTAGAACGGGAATATCATGAAATCCAATTAAACGATGCGAATCGTTTTCTGCATGAGTATCGTAAAGCTAATGATTTCAAAACAACAACAACACAGGAATATATGCTAGAGTTAGCACGAATGAATCAAAAAGGTGAAATTTTGAGCAATAGCGATAAGGGAATTGTATTCAAGCTTATCGCTGCGGGGCATGATGAAAAGGATATTATCAATGCTCTACATGAGTCCAGTCCCTTTGGACATCAACCTGGGTATGGGAAAGGTATTTACGACGAGACAATTGAGCAGATTAATAATAATCCAAAACAAAAAGATTTTATTACTGCTGTATATGAGATGAAGAATAAATACAATTTACCCGACGAAAATCGTTTGGATCGATTGGGAATCTCACATGAACAGCCGGGAAGAAGTGAATATTTAGGGCAAGGGCTAAAATCAGAAGTCAATCCAAGTGGCATTGAGAAAATTGACAGAAGTTTTGACCAGCTTGAATCGTCCAGAGATTATGAAATTCGTCGTTGACATTAGAGATAATTTATTCACTATTTGAAGAAATAAATTGAAAGTTCTTCAGATGTATTATGGTATTTATTTTAAATTACAAAAAGACAAGAAAGTTTATGAGTGGTATAGGAAACCCATTGATGAAGGTACGGCTATTCGATTTAAGGAACACACAAAAATTGCTAGATGGGTTGTTGCTCACCGCAATAAATGTTATGACGATTACGTCAAATTTAAGAAAACAACCACTGAACAGAGATTTCAACGGCTGACCGAAGAAGGTATCAATAGCTCAGATCCATTACTCAGAAATGTCTGCCGGAGCATTGCTGGTCTTCCTTTGCACGGCGAGGGTGTAGTTTCTGCACAAGAATACCACCAAGAAAAAGCTCGCCAGGAAGCTGAGAGCCGTGAAAGATATAACAAGCTTACTCCTGAAGAGAGGACACGATATGTTGAAAATCTGCAAAGACGTGTGGAGGAATTGCGGAAAAAGGTAAATGCATATGCAACCGCTAAAGAACGAGAACCCATTCCGGACTAATCATCGTCTTCATCCTTGTCACCATCTCCATCGTCCTCTTCATCCCAATCCCAGACGGAAAGCGGGGTTTCCTGTCTTGGCTCATATTCATAGTCGTAAGGTTCGCTGCTTGCTTCCTCATTTTCTTCGCCTGCTTTGGCAGACGAGTCAACCTTACCAGCAAAAAAGATAACCCAAAGAAATACCAGTCCAAAAAATATACCAATTAGCAGTGTCAGCATGGCGTGATATTTTTGGATACAGTATCTTCATCCTATCACCTACGGCACAGCCAGCTTTCGGGAAACATGGTGGCAAGCTGCTGTAACTGAATATCTGATGCACCGTACAAAGCAAGGGCAGAGGGGAAAGGGGCAGTGTTGTCGCTACCGCTGCCGCCAAACCGCAGCCGACCTTTGAGAAACAGAATGTCCGCTTTTTGGGCGATCGCCTGATGCCACCAGCGGGTATCAGTGCGGGCGGGGACAAGAACAACAATCAGCCTGGTGTTCCCGCTTTGATGTTCCGTCAATGCTTTGAGAATCCAGCGTTTCAAATCTTGCTGATTATACGGCGGATTTACAAATACCGCGCCGAACCAGGGCAGACTTAGCCCGTCATCGTCCTCCAGAAAGTGGACTTTTGCTTTGACAGGTTTATTGCGACCGGAGCAGGGGTCTAGGTCGAACGTGCCAAAAACCTGATAGAGTTTAGAAAGGAGTTCGAGCGGTGTCTGCCAGTAGTCTTGCCCCGTCGCATTGCCTGCATGGGTGTAAAAGGATTTCGCCTGGTTGACGGGCTTGAGGTATAATCCCGCCCCCAGAACACGCCCCACCTTATCGAGGATGGCAAGATGGTGAATTTTTTTCTTTTCTAAGGCGATTAATGCAGGTCTGCTGATATCTGCCAGTTCACAAAGTTTCCGCTGGCTGAGTTTCCGGCGTTGGCGTAGTTTCTTGAGTTGTTCGCCAAGGTGAGTGCCTTCGGGCAGGTTACGCCCTTCGATTTCCAACGCTAAAACTGTGATGGCTTTTAAAAATAAATCGAATCTGCCGCCCGTTTGCTCAAAATTCCAGATGGTGCGGTAGGCGAGATGCGTCTGGGTGGCGAGTGCCTGAATCGACAGCTTCGCTGCTTTGCGTTTTTTCCTCAATTCATCCCCTAACATGGGGATAGTTTATGCAGGAAAAATAACCAAATTATTAAAATATCTAAACTATTTTATATAAGCGTTTTGACCGAAACAATTTTAGATTTTAGATTTGAAATTTTAGATTGGGGCGGCACGTTTCGGGTTGTTGCTTCTTACCCGAAAGCTGCCTTGATTTTCGGTACAAGCCCCGTCCTAGAAGGACGGAATTAATCTAAAATCCGTTGGAACCTTCTGGCTCCTCATTTAATGGGGTGGAAGAGTCCATCAGAAGCAAACCGCCACCCTACTGAACCGGGATCGCGAGATCTACACCAACTTTCAAAATCTTTTGGGCTATTAGAATTTCGCTCTTGCTCTAGAGTACCCACATTAACTCCCAATCTTTTCGCCAAATTTTCCTGCGTATAGGCTTGAAGTTCTAGCTGTGGCGGGTGGTATTGGTAAGATTGTTTTCTATAAGGAGTATATGATCGCTGTCCAAGTAAGGAGATTACTCCTTCGATTTGTGTTAACCGCAAGGTGATTGCTGAGTATTGTTGCTCCAACAGTGAAAGTCGCTGTTTTAAGCTATCATCTACACCAGATTCTACACGCTCTTCTATACAAGCGACTCTTGTAAATTGGGTTTCAAGTTGGTTGAGACGAGTTTCTACGCTGCTTACTGTATCAGAAACTTCTCCCAGAACGTGATGCAAGCCTTGAATAACTAAATCGGTGGCGGTGGTATTGCGTTCTCGTGCGGCAGTGCGAAGTGCTTTGGTCAAGGTTTTAGGCAGTTTAAAATTAATCGATTCGCGTTCTGGGTTGGTCATATCTACACCGCGTATATACCAAGCGTACAGATAGTTTACCGTATAGTGCTACCGTCGTGTTGTCGGTTCAATCTCCTGTCACTGTAACCATAAGATGAGCAAGTTGCTTGCTTTATGCATTCATTGCGTGTTGCTCATTTTATCCTTACAGTGACATCTCCTGACATTTAAAAGGGCATCGAAACTGGCTTAAAATTCAGAGTAGCGATCGCATTTTCTTTATGGATATCCGTGACACCCAAATACCGCTCCAGCGCCGCTAAAGAGCGATGTCCACTGATAGACTGAATATGTCGCAAAGGAATCCCAGCATCGCTCATCATCGTCAAACACGTTCGCCGGAAAGAATGAGAGCTAAACCCACCTTCATGCAGCCCGATACGGTGTAGCGCTTGCCTCAAAATCCGGTCAGCACTGCCTTTTTGGATATGGCTCAGTCCGTGCCGTCCCGGAAATAGGTGCGGATTTTTACCACGCACCTTGATATGGGGGACATATGCTTCCAAATATTCCCGAAGCTGGGGATGTATCATAATTTCCCTAGTATCGCCTTTACCCTTCGTATTGTAGCTACGAATAATCAGCTTACTTCTGACGCCCATAGGAGTGACCACATCGCCTTTGAGGAGAGTACACGCCTCATTAATCCTGGCAGCCGCGTACAGACATATACCAAACAACGCCCGATCGCGTACATTGACAAAACCCTCGCAAAACAGTAACGATACTTGATCGGGATTGAGAATTTCTGATTGTCCGTAGCGGTTGATTTTCATCGCCCAAACTTATTGATTTCCATAGGGAATATCCTACGATCTCTTCCTTCACTTTGAGAACGTAAGGCACGAAAATCCTTGTTTTGCGTACATGAGAAAATATGCTCCTCCTCAGCTCAGAATTTCTTATTTGTTCAATTGCCCGAAACCCTGATTCTGTCGTGTAGCCATAAGCAAAGCTTAATTCTTCGGGTGAAACCGGAAGAGAATGGGCTGATTTCGACGAAAAAACAACGCTGTCGTGCTATAGAATCGGTTGACAAACTCACCGTTCCTTTAGGAGAGTATTTCAATCATTTCTTCTCCGCCGAGGGCTGGGCATGAGATAGGTGTGTCGGCAGGGGCGGGTTGGTGTATCGTGGATGTTTAGGGAAAATCTTTTTCCCGCCCCTGTCGCCACCTATCGAAAGCGATAGCGGTGCTCAGCCCGTTATGGCTGGACGAAGATATATTCCTTATTATGCGAATGAATGACAACCACATAGCTGTAATTGTCAAATGTACTTAGGTTATAAATATTCAATAATGCTAATTGGTAGGGGAGAAGTTCGCTCTAAATGGATTGACAATCTGTAAGGTATTTTCAAGTATTAAACCATCTTGCATATCTTCCGAGTAAAGAATACTTGCATCTCCTAAAATGGCACTCGCAACGATGAGGCTATCCCAAAATGAAAGTAAGTATCGAGAGCGTAATTTCACAGCAAGCTGAAGCGTTTCGAGAGAGACTGGTAAGATTTCACAACCTTGCTCTAATTCTTCCAGTAATATCTGAATTTGGGCGTTATTAAACCCTGCTTTACGGATTAAATTGGCACAAACCTCGTTAACCACCTGTGTACTGATTAAAATATTTTGGTAATTTGTAATAGCTGTAGCGATTTGTTGTTTGGAGATAGCATCAGTGTCACGAGGGTTGATGATAAAGCGATACAACCAAATATTAGAGTCAATAAAGCTCTGTTGAGATTTATCAACGTTCATTGGCTTCAATTCTTGTCAAAGGCTGAAAATCTTCAATTTTGATTGGATTGTCTGTTAATTGAGCAATAAGTCCTTTTTTTGGAAAGCGTTTTGTTTTGGGGCTTGAATGAGATTCTACAATAAGTTTGACGGATTCACCCTCAGCAAGTTGGAGATTTCCGATAGGGCGTAAAACGCCATTTTCAAACACGGCTTCACACTTTTGCTGCTGCATACTCAATCCTTTTAATTATCTCTCTCCAATTTTAATGGACAGAAACCGCACTGACAGCAGTATTATACATGGTGTGCTGGGGGTCTGCGCTACACAGAAGTACATTCGTGTCTACCAGATACGCCACTACAGTCGCTCATCTGAATAGATACTTTCCCGACTCAGGGCATAGTCGGAAAGCGGTGGGGCGTTATGATGATGATTTGCCGCCCATACCCGGAAAGCTTTTATCCATTCGGACGCTGTTGCCGTTTCATGAAAGGGGCGTTGTTCAACATTTTCTTTTACCAATTGTTTGAGCATACTGTCCACATGGGGTTTTACTTGCTCTGGTGAAAGGTTGGTAATATGTGCCAACGTGCTAATGACGCTTTCCATTTCCTCCTGGTGTTGCTCCTGTAAGAAATGGATATGCTGGGAAACCTGGGGTTCCTGGCTGCTGCTAAAAGAGGTATCTGTACTCATAGTCTTTCATCATAGCTGATGCTTTCTTTTTTATTATTAATAGTTTCACGAGTTTCATTTTGAAGGATGTCATTTCATTAAGCAAATGATTTTACATAAAAGTCATCGGTCGGAATTTCCTTCAGGAAATAATTAATCCAGATGCGCCACAGGACATCATGCCAGAATTGGGATAGTATTAGGGTTTGTCTGATAAAGGTCGATTGATTGACGGATGTGGTTACGGTACGGTGTCAGCGCGGATGGTGCGCTCATCTCGATTGAGGATGTGCCGAAAGGCAAAACAAGGGTAAGATGTCCTTATTGTCAAGAGTGTTTAACTGCCAAAAAAGGTAACATTAAAGAACATCATTTTGCTCATACCGAGAAAACCTGCCGTTCCGTTGAGCGTCCTTACAAGGAACTGCCTATCTTACCGCTTTATGACACGTTCAATCTGCAACTTTCAGGACAAGAGATTGAGCAGTTAAGAGGATTATGGCGGGAGTATGGCGCAAAGAATTATGGCATTCCGCAGTACGTTGTGCCAGCGCGTTTTATTTATCGGCGGTTACTTCAAGAAAGCCGAAATTCTGAGAGACAAGGGTATGAATTTACTCCGCTCGGAAAAATTCCACTGGGGGCATTATCGTTGAAGGGCTTTCAGGAAGTGCAACATCCCCTATTGCTGAAGAAGTTATCTGAATTGGAGCAAAAAGCGGAACGTGCCAAACTCCTTGGTCTTTCCACCTTCTCGGAATTATTTACTGACTTAGAGATTTATCGCGCTCATCTAAGCAGAATTTTCTTGCACTCATTGTACTTTTTGAGAACAGAAGTGGATGGACAGACGTTGTATAAAATTGGCATCACGACACGCTCTGTGGAAGAACGGGTGAAGGAAGTGCAGAGCGATTTACGCTCACATTTTACAAATATTAAAATTGAGGTTCTGGGAACCTGGTCGCATCGAGGAAATGTTGAGAAATATTTCAAATATCGCTACCGAAACTTTCATTATCCTCTTGGTCGTTTGACTGAGTATTTCACTTTTAAAGATGAAAATGCGCTGGTTGTTCTGCGGGACTTAGAGCGGATGAAACCTCAAGAATTTAGTCCCTTGGACATGGATCTTCTTGAGGGGCAAGAGCAAAACAGCAGTATCATTTAAATAAATATTAATGCCAAGCGATACAGAGCAAGATTACCCCTTAAAATCCTGAGAGGAGCAGTATCGGGCAGGGCAGCAGATGCTTGGGCGAATTTGGTGGTGGGTGAAAAGGTTGTTTCTGCGCTTGATAGGAAAGTCTTCTCGTTCTGCGTTGCCATTGAAGAATGTGCCTGTTGCCCCACCAGAAAGAGTGGAAACAAGGAAACCGCTGACCGATGCTGAGCATGAATCTTTATTTCTTGAACTGCTGGCGGGGGTGCATTCGGGCTGGAGTCGTGGCAGTGTAAAGGGTTTTCTGGCTGCAAAAAAAATTCATGAGGCGGCGTTATTGGTATGGTTGCGGGGCTTTGGCGAGCGGTTGTTAAGTTCACCTGCATCGCATCAAGAATTAGCCGCACGGATGGTGCAGTTGGGTGGCTTGGATGTTGGGGAAGTAGGAAGGGTCGCGGGTGATATTGGGTTGCGGTTGTTGCCAAGAAAAGAAGAAACGAAGGGCGAAGGGGCAAAGGAGACAAAGGGAGGAAAGGAAGGAAGAAATGAGAATGCATCGCCGGACAATGAAGCGGAGAAATGGTATAACCTGGGTTGTGAGAAATCTGAGGCAGGAGATTTTGAAGGGGCGATCGCATCCTACGACAAAGCGCTCACCATTCAACCTGACTACTACCAAGCTTGGTTTAACCGGGGCAATGCGCTGAGTTATTTGGAAAGAAAAGAAGAAGCTATCGCATCCTACGACAAAGCGCTCACCATTCAACCTGACGACTACTTAGCTTGGTTTAACCGGGGCAATGCGCTGAGTTATTTGGAAAGAAAAGAAGAAGCTATCGCATCCTACGACAAAGCGCTCACCATTCAACCTGAC
>NZ_JCACKO010000080.1:0-22194 GCF_059505445.1 Brasilonema angustatum
TGCGCTGAGTGATTTGGAAAGAAATGAAGAAGCTATAGCATCCTACGACAAAGCGCTCACCATTCAACCTGACGACTACCAAGCTTGGTTTAACCGGGGCGTTGCGCTGAGTTATTTGGAAAGAAATGAAGAAGCTATCGCATCCTACGACAAAGCGCTCACCATTCAACGTGGCTACTACCAAGCTTGGGGTAACCGGGGCAATGCGCTGAGTGATTTGGAAAGAAATGAAGAAGCTATAGCATCCTACGACAAAGCGCTCACCATTCAACGTGGCTACTACCAAGCTTGGTATGGCCGGGGCATTGCAGCAAGAAGTTCACCTAGTTGCGATCGCTTGCTATCTTTAATGAGTCCTATAGCCAAACAAAATCCCGATCTCAACGAACGCGACTATCATGGAGCATTAGTAAGCTATGAGGAAGGGTTAAAGTATTGCCCCCAGGACACTCACCCAGAAGGTTGGGGGAGGTTACATCAAGCAAAGGGGAATGCGCACTATTGGAAAGGGCATAGCATTTTATTCCCTGGCGACTATTGGAAAAAAGCGGCTAACAGCTACAACACAGCCCTAGAAACGCTCACCGCAACAGATTATCCTGAACAGCGACTGGATGTTTTGCAAGACTTAATCCGCGTCCGTTTGGATTTGGGGGAAACAGACAAAGCCGAAGAACTTCAGCGGCACGGTACAGATGTATTGCAAAACTTGCTAGATAGCTGCGAAAGCCCTGGCAAGAAACGACTACTGGCATTGAAGTTTGCAGGATTTCAACGGTTAAGCGTCGATATAGCTGTACAGTCAGGAAACTGGTGCGCGGCTTTGGAACTGGCAGAAAAGGGTAAAAATGCTTGCCTAAATTGGTTGTTAGATGAATGGTACAATATTATTTTATTTTTTAAATGGCAGAAAATTCTACAACTGCTAATTCATCCAAAAACAGTAAAGTTTTATTGGCATCTCAGCCCAACAGCCACACATACTTTCATTCTGAGTTTGCTCCTATATGAATTGAATAAGAATCATTGGCAGGAAATTCAAGATCATCTGCTTAATTCCACAACAGCCATCGTTTATTGGCATATCAGCCCAGCAGCACTCCATACTTTTATTTTGAAACATGGTGCTCATTCCCCTATCGTTATCACTACGCCTATAGAAACTCATCAACAAGAACGTCCTGCATCTCTAAGCGTAGATCAGATATTTGAAGCCGTGTTCGCAAAATGCAGTAAAGACCATGTCCCTGTCCCCTCCCCTATCGATCTCACAGCACTCTTAGAAAAACATCAAGAGGAGCGTCCTGCATCTTTGCGGCATTTGCAGTTATTTGAAGAGTGGCTCAAGGATTGGAATCAAAACTACACGAACTATCGCTCGAAAGTAAAAGAAGAGGAGAAAAAAAACCATCATTGGCGGGTACAAATGCCATCAAAGCTGGAAAATCTGAAGAATATCCTTAACATTCCGGCGATTGAGCAGCATTTACAAGGCATAACACAATTGATTCTTATTCCTCACCGCGACTTGCACCGATTCCCGCTTCATGCCTTATTTTCGCCGCAGTTTCGCATCACATATCTGCCCAGTGCCTACCTGGGGATTGCTTTGAAAAATATTGAAAGACCTGCCAATGGAAAGAATTCTTTTCTCAGTGTAGAAGCTCCCCAAAGTGAGGGAGTGCCTGTACAATCTTTTGCCGCCTTTGAATCAGAAACCATTAATCAACTCTTTGATCACTCTTGTCGTATTCCAGGAAATAAAGCGACTGATGAACGGGTAAAAACTGAATTATTCAGTGATTACACCATCTTTCATTTTACAGGGCATGGCAGTTACAATCTTCACAGTCCGAAACAATCCGCCTTGGCGTTGACAGGAGCACACAAGTTGACGTTGGAAGACATTTACGACACAAGCGCTAAACTGACGTTAAAAGATAACCGCCCAAGGAATTTTTCGTGCTACAAGCTGGTTAGCCTTGCTGCTTGTGAAACTGCCATCACGGGCAACCAAACTATCACCACTGAGTATGTTGGGTTGGTGAGCGGTTTTCTTAGCATGGGCGTTGCCCAAGTGGTCAGTACCCTGTGGATGGTGGAATCAGCCGCCAGCGCTCTAGTGATGATAGAATTCTACCGACGCTGGCAAGCAGGGGCATCCGCCGTAGACGCTTTAGCCCAAGCAACTACCTGGCTGAAAAATCTGACTGTCCGGCAACTCAAGGATTGGTACGACGATTTCCTACAAAAACTTCCAGAGGAAGACAGTAGTGTTAGTTTTATTGATACAGAAATTGACGAACTTGATACGATGGAGGCGGAGCAAAAGCTTTACGAACATCCTTATTACTGGGCAGCTTTCACTATTACTGGAACATTCTAATTAATGAACCCTCTCGATAAAATAACCCTTAAATCTTTTCTTGCTGCCTTACTGCATTTGGATCATCCCTTGCCAGAAGATTTACAACGACAAGTCAACGACATTGGGAAAGCTTTGCACTCGGATGTACCTAAACTTCATTCTCTCACTAAGAAATATTCCCCAGTACAGCAAGCATATAAAAATGCCCGTCGAATTTTGCAAAAGGATGGCGAACGCTTTCGCTCCGCTTCTTCCGTTGAAGAAAATAACCAAGTTGACATCAGTGACGAAAAGCTGATGAATCTTGCTTCTGACATCCTGAACGCTGAAGATTCGGTCAGTTTCGTGAAGAATGCTTATGCAGAATCTTTTGAACTGAAGTTACTGCTTTCCCAGCTACCATCAGGGGAAGGCGTGTATTCTGTTGAACTCAACGAACGCAGCGATAACAGTCCCCAGAAGGCATCTTCTCCCCTGCAACCACAGGAAAGCGCTTACAAAATCAACATCTTTGACCTAATAGGGGAATATTGTATAACAATTGAGGATGGTCAAACGGTGTACGATTTGATTTATCCGCAATTACTGGCGGATCGTCTTGTGGAATTAGATTTTGCAGGGGTTAGGATTTGTTTACCGCCATTTTTGAATTATGCCGTTGGTCAGCTACTAAGTGACATTTCAGGAGAAAAACTTGAGCGCCTTTTAACGACATCTCATCTTAGCGCGATTGCCGAACGAACCTACAACCGTGTTCTTGATACCAGCAAGAAGTATTACGCTAACCCTGAGTTTCATAGTACAGTAGATGCTATTAAAAATGAATTAGCCAATAATCCTTAATCAATGCGACCGAATTATAACGTTCAAGCTCAGGTAGTTAAAATTGATACTGACATTCCCCAAAATGATGAGAAATTCTTTGTAGATACAAATATTTGGTTGTGGACGCTATATGAGCCGCTGTCATGGAAACCTTTAATGAAAACGGAGTCTAAAAAAACTGGAGTAAGCGGTTATCAAATTAAAAAATATCCTCGATTTTTCTATGGAGCATCATCTCGACAAGCTAATTTTTTCTACTGTGGTACTTTAATGCCAGAAATTGCTCATTCCATTGAGAGGTGGGAAAAAGAACTTTTTTCTAATTCAAGACAGCCTCCAGAAATAATTGAGCTTAAAGATTTTCGTCACAACTATCCAGAACAAAGAATACAAGTTGTTGAAAAAATACAAGAAATTTGGAATCTGATAACAGAAATAGCTTTCTGTATTGATTTTACGATTGATGAAGCATTTACACACGCTGCGCTCACCCAATCTGAAACAATACAAGTTGATGGATATGATTTATTTATAGTAAAAGCTATGAAAAAAGGGAATATTGATAAAATTATCACCGACGATGGAGATTTCTTAACTGTTCCTGGTATTACTGTTTTTACCGCTAATGACTGGGCAATTAAAGTTGCAGAACAGCAAGGTAAGCTCTTATATAGGTAAAATTATAGCTGACTTTTTAAAATGACAGATTCATATTCTTGCTATCAACTATCTTTCTCTCATAAGTAATTCAAAAAACTCATACTAAGGTGACCTAAGTCTTTTGTCGTTCGCTAAAGCATAGTCTATCTTCTTTTCAATTTTTATCACTTTGGTGATTCTATGCTGTTAGTAGTTCGTGAAATTCTCGACAGTCCTTATGCTATGTGTGCAGAACAGGGTACACTTGTTTACGATAAAATCCTACCCGTTCTTCAACAAGGAGAAAAAGTTGAATTGGATTTTGATGGAATGAAATTCTGTACTGCTCCATTCTGGACAGTTGCCATAGGTCAACTTTTTAGTGAGTTTTCGGAGGCAGAAGTTAGAGAGAAAATTCAATTTCTCCACTTAAATGATTTAGGAACCAAAGCACTAAATCGCTCAATCGAATCAGCTTCGCGTTTTTATACAAACCCCAATTACCGTCGAGCTATAGAGTCGATAATTATACAAATGGAGGAAGAATCTAACCAATAAAACCACCATTACCGGAGCTTACGTTTTTTCAAAACTATTGAAAAGTTTGAAATTTTTTTTTCAACCGTAAGCTCCCCTCCTACCTTATTAGAAAATCCCACTCCATAGATAATCTCAAGCCATCAGATATCGTCATTTCTCTGCCCAATTATCAGCAATCGTAACTTCCACTTCCACAGGAACCCGCTTGAGAAATGTTTCTCCCGCCTGAATCATGACAGTTTTCAAAATACTTGCTGCCTGCGTTGCAGTGAGTTCAGGACATTCCAGTATAATCTCATCATGGACAACCGCAATAATGACAGCAGCGGTATGCTCTAGCGGTGCTTTCAGGTTGGCAAGAGCAAGCTTGGTAATGTCAGCCGAAGTCCCCTGTACCGGAAGATTCAGCATTTCATTCAAAGAAGGCTGGGTAGAGGGCAACCAGCAGCGGCGACGGTTTGCCAAGGTACGTGTTTCGTGTTGCTTTTGGTCATAGAGTGCTTTTCTCACTTGCTCATGCCATGCAGCCAGTCCTGTGTAACTGTCAAAGAATTTGAAGCGGAACCTTTTGGCATCAGCGACTGACATTTGTACGCCATAATTGACACTAGCATAATCTTGTAACCCTGGCGCACCCATTCCATAAATCAGACCAAAATTGATGGGCTTTGCCACCTGACGATCACTTTTCCCTACACTGTCCAACGCCTTACCCATGACCAGGGAAGCTGTTAGGCGATGCAGATCTTCCCCGTTCTGGTATGCTTGGATCATGGTTTCATCACCGCTGATTTCTGCGGCAATCCTCAGTTCAATCTGGCTATAATCGGCAATAATCAGTTTCTTGCCTGGGGCAGGGACAAAGCATTTGCGGACTTCTACACCACGGGGGACTTGCTGAAGATTGGGATTCGAGAAAGAAAATCGACCGGAGACAGCCCCTAACTGCCAGATTTCCGGGTGAATCCGTCCGGTGTGCGGTGAGATATGCGCCAGCAACGCTTTCCCAAACGCGGATAAGGATTTTGAATGCTTTCGGTATTCCAGCAAGGCTTGCAGCACAGGATACTTACCCACTAACGGGGCAATTTCCTTTTTGTTTGTACTTTTGATGGGTACGCCTTGGGCTTGCAAGGACTTGAGAACCTGACTGGGCGAATCCAAGTTGACGGCATTTGCTTCGGGTAGCAGTGCTAATTGGGGGTTATCAGACTGCAACATCTGTTGTAAGTTCTGGGCAGCACGCTGATGGTTGACTTTCATGTTCTGAACCAGGGTTGTCCATTGCGATACATCCAGCAGCATTCCATACCACTCCATCTCCGCCACAGCAGGGATGGCGCTGAATTCAATCCGGGCAACTTGCGCCAGTTCTGCTTTGATAAGCGCAGGCTTGAGGATTTCCCGTAACCGCAGCAGCAGATGAGCATCCAACGCTGCGTATTTCAACTGTTCTGTGCTTAACTGTTCGGCAGTCCACTTTGAAACTTGGTTTTCCTTATCTATCTCCAAATTCAGATACTTCCGTGCGATCGCTTGCAAAGACGATTTTTGATGTAACCCGGCAGTCAACAGTTGATGGGCAATCTGCGTATCAAACGGAGGGTTTTTGAGTCGCAAGCCTAGTTTGGTCAAAAATTTCAGGTCAAATTTGGCGTTATGGAATACTTTGACGACACTGGATTGGAACAGTCGGCGTAAGGAATCCCATATTTGTAGTTTCAGCGGGATTTTGAACAAATCGACCAGTACCACGGGATGATTAGGTGCAGCGATTTGAATCAGCCTGAGTTGATGACAATGGGGATTTAACCCCGTGGTTTCCGTGTCGATTCCTAAGACAGGGGCTTGGTATAACGGTTGTAACGCGGATGCCAGAATATCTTCCCTGTCTGCCAGCACAAAGTCGGGTATCGCTGGTGTCGCTACAGGGGATTGATTGGTTTCTGTTGTGCGCCCCAATACCACATGCTTTTGGTGCGTTGGAAAAAGCGGTGTGTCATTGGCCGAAACTATATCGTTCGCTATGCGACTCGAACCTTTCCTTTCTGGGAGCATAAGAATCCCTCACGTTTAACTAGGAAAACCGGAGTATATTCAAACGTTACTGGTTGTTCGTCTCCCACTTTTCGCGCAGCATGGTAGTACGCAAAGACAGCATTTGGGGGCGTAGAAAAATGTGTCCCGACGGCAAGCAACGAATTGTGCATTACACTGAAGACATTTAGCCATGCCGCTGCTGCGTCGTTACAGAAATGTAACGGCTGTTTGTAACGTTTATGAAACAATTTAGGCGTTTTCTCCCTTCAGCGAGAGAATAATGACAGGATCAATCGCTACACCACCTCTCCCACTCAGGAAATTGAGTGGTAAATTTCGCAAATCCAGCAGAATCCATATCATCAAGCGTCAACATCACACCCCAGCGCTCTTCTGATGTCAGCGAAGCTAACATTTCTTTCAGTTGCTCAATTCCGTCACCAAGCAACGTCCATGCTTGTTGGGCAACCGCTTTCACCTTATTCCACCAGGACTCACCATCATGCGTGGACGTTGATTCAGCATTGGTGTCCACAGTCGATAAAGGGGGAGCTGTATATACAATAGGGGGGGGTATGGACACGGGGTTATCCCTATATCGAACGTTCATAGCGTTCAACCGACGCTGGGCTGCTTCTGCATCCTGCTGGCGTTGATGTTCGCGTTCCTCCCGGCGCTGCTGACGCCAAGCCAGCACTTGATGGGCAAACGCCACGTCTTCTGGGTTGAGGGAATAAATCCTGATTCTGTCACCACGCTGTCCCAACCGTTGTGATATGGTAGTCAGTCCCAACTGGTTCAAGAACTGACTCAATATCCACATTGGGGATTTATTCGGGGCAATCGTGAGTCCCAAAATGGATTTGATATGCGGTGCTGCACGTAAAGCTTGCTCTGCAAGTACCTTTAATCTGGGGTCATTTGCGGCAATTTCCTTACCAGCCATCAGTTCTAGGAGTATTTCACGTAAGCCAAGCCGATACCGCATCATCCATTCGGTAGAACGGTTACTCCAGTCCATACAGATTTTCAACCGCTGTCGTTCTTGGCGATCGTACTCCGCCACGAACGTTGGTGGTGCAGGATATTCTCGTCCAATTTCATCAACCAGTGTTTCGTTATCTGGTTCTGCTAAAATCGCTTCTAGGGCAATCAACTGTCCAAGCAAGCGACCATCTGAGTGTTTTTCCACCAGTTCGGGTGTTACATTCATCCCGTAAGCTTCCTGAATTTGGAATCTCTGACATTCGAGAATTTCTTCCGGTTTGAGGTAATCCTGGTGTTGTCGATGTTCGTAGGTTGTACGGTCGATAGTTTTTGCTTTGGCAACATGAGCACAATGCTCGGATTTGATGGCATTTCGAGCATTTTTCATCCAGCGGGAGGTGTTTTCATCTTTATCCTCCCTGACAGGAATAATCGTATTCCCCATTTCTTCAAGCAACAAGCGTAAATCTGTCCGCAGATTGTTGACAGAAAAATTATGTTCTGATTGCATTTGACAGTAAGCATCCAGCATCCACTCGTCTTCGACTCCACGTCTTCCTGTTTTGGGGTCAATGCGAATCAAGAACGCTGCCATTTCATTTTTTTGCAGTATACTTTCTTTAATCCGACGGACATTGATTTCTTTGTAGCCGAATGACGGGCGGGGACGTACCCAAGCGTGCATCGGGACATTGGGACGATAGCGCCACAGTTGTTGTGCAGCGTCGGTTGCTGCTAAACTATCACCGTCAAAGACGCCGAAGATGACATCAAAATGATACTGGGAGATGTCAATTCCTGTGCCCAAACTGGGGGAAACGTTTAATACGTCCACCGTTTTGACGGCGTTGTTAATATCCTTAATAAAGTCAATGTTTTCTGGGGAACCGCTGTTTTCTCCGTGAATTGTCCATAACCGTAGTAAGGGCTGTGTATCGCTGTTGGTTTCACCAAAAGGCAGGGGAACAGGGGGACATTCAGATGGGGATTGTGATTCTTGTTGCGCAACGCTTGTTGGCAGAGAGGAATGTTTCCTTCCCCCTGCTTTCTGCCCCTTTCCCCCCTGCTTCTTCTGTTCATTGTCCTTTTTGTCGGAATTGGTGTTCAACAGCGCCCGTTCCAGGGTTTTGGGGAAACGCCTGCTGCTGGATACCACCAACACTTTCTTCCCAGCCATAATTTCAGCATGGAGACGGGCGACGATGGTGCTGTTGTCGTTACTTTCATACCAGAAGACTTGGCGACCACCTGAGCGGTAATCATTCTGTACAATATAAGGCTGTTCCGGTTGTGGGCGCATTTCCCGGAAGAAATTAATGGTAACATCATCTAAGTGCGCGTCTGCTAAGATTACCAGCGTGGCTTGGTAAACCAGATATTTCAGAACTTGGATGATTTCCACTCGGTGCTTCTGGCAGGTACTTGATGTCAACAGATGGCTGACAAACTGTCTGGCTTCATCAATTAACAAGCAGCCATACGCTTGCAAGTTATCTGCCAGTCTGTGAAGTGAATCTATGGTGATGGAAAGTGCTATTGCCTTAGTTAACCCAAGACTACCAAGGTCTGAGTACATATCAGTCTTCAAGCGAAGGGCAAGGTTTTTCAGCAGATTCACCCGATGCCCGATATTCAGGAACCGTTCGTTTGGATAATCCAACCGTCGTCTGGCTGCAAGTTCCGTCTTCCCTGTGCCCATATCGGATAGCAGGCACACCAGCCCTGATTTGGGGATAGTGACTTGATCTGATAAGTAGCGACAGTTGACTTTTACATCCGGCTTATAACGGATAAGTCCCCGGCGGCGATTGTAATGGAATGTAAAATGATATTCTTTGAGCGTTAGTGTGTCAGCAAAAAGAGCACTTAATGTTTCTTCCGCTTTTTCCCCCAGTGCCATTGCCCAGTCATCGACACCTTTTTCCGGTCCCGGTAGCAGTGCGACTTCGCATTGACAACCAGCGCGTTCAATTGCCCATCCTGTGCGGCGGGTTGCTTGTTCGACGTTATGGCGTGTTTCAGGTTTGGTTTCGTAATCGAACAGAATGATAAATTTTCTGTTGGGCTGGGCGACTGGAATTAAATCGGGATGGAGATATTCAATTTCACCTTCACTTTTCTTGCCAACTCGTCCGTTCCAGATTCCTGGGAGGGCGATCGCCACAAAACCCAAGGAGAGAAGACACGCAGCTTTTTTCTCTCCCTCAGTCAGTTTGATGGGAATTTCGGGGTGTTGTTGCACCCAAGCCCAGAATCCCGGCGCTTCTCCATCTTCGGTTATCTGAATGTGCTCCGGCATGGCGACTTTGTACCGGATGGCAATCATCAACCAAATAGATAGCGTGACCCGAAAATAGGTGACACGAGTGCGCGTTTTGGGCGGTGATTCGTATTTTACCTTCTTTTCGCTATATTGCTGCGTTTCTTTGTCCCATTCTTGCCGGGGATGGTCAGATTTGAAACGTCCCCACAGCATGGGCTGCCAATCGTTAAGGGGATCAAGTCCACTCACCCACCAGCCGCCTTTCATAAGGTGCGCGTACTGTTTGAGGATACCGTCGCGCAAGCGTCCATCATTGCGTCGGGCAGTATTGGGCAAGGCGTAGAGCATGTGTTCCAGGGCGGAATTGTCGGATAGGCTCTTGACGTTCAAACGAGTTAGGGCGGAATCGACGAGGCTATCTTCCCATTCACTGCGGTGTGATAATTCTAATTCGCTGGGGTTCAACTCCTGTGTTTCTTGAGAGGAAGAAGAAACTGTTTTCGGTACTGCTGCTGTTGCAGTCTGCTGCAGAATGCGATATAAAGCGCTGGGCAGTACACTAGAGTAGTAATAGTAGAGAAAAACCGATTGACCTGAAGAGATTTCAGATAACACCCAGAGGGGCTGTAAATATAGATTGTTGTTTGCTGCCATCTTGCTTCTCTGGAGAATTATTGTGCGTTTTTACTTTTATGGGCAGCAGCGTGTGATATACTCAAGATGTGTTTAGACAAACGACATCTGCGCGCTGCCTTAGTGCTGCTCGCTGTGTGTTAGACGATGACGACAAAGACAAATTAAACAAAAAGACCCTGCCAACTGCCATCATCTGGTAGTTGTCAATCTAAAGTTAGACAAAAGAGACTTCATAGACTCCTGTCTTGTCTTTTGCCGCTAAACATATTTAAAGCGTTTCAAATGTCCTTACAGCGTAAGCTGTGTAGCATTTGAGAGCTTTGACCCGTCGGTGTTAGCCGTCTTGGTCTTTTTAAGTAAGTTCAGGGAATGAATTCCCTTGTTACAAGTACTGCAGGAGAAGCATCGGGGCTTAGATCCGTCTTCCACAACATCACTAAGTCCCTGCTATCCCTGCCAGACTATCTAAACAAACAGGCGTTCTGATGGATTAGTCCATGCAGAACTAATTTGTTATTGATAGACAATAAGCATTGTATCACTGAAAATAACTTATCAATACACTAAGTTTTATGTAAATTGCCAGAGTCCTTAAAAATGGTTTTAAAAGTGTATTGTATGTTGCCGACTTTACGGTCAAGTCTGGATAGTTTTCCTTTGAAAACCCTTGGGCTGTATAAGCGGCTGCTTAGGAGTTGCACTTTATTGGTGAGATCATAAAAAATTTTCCTGATGAATAAGATTTATTGTTACCTTGTTTCTCGTAGGAAGCTGCAATCGGTTCAGAAGCAAGGCTCTCAGACAGATGGAAGGGGCACGCCTTTCTCGTGACCTATAAAAATTCTTTATAAGAAAGCAAAAAAACGCTACTATATCTCCTCACTATATAAGTCTTCTGCTTCATCTTGATCTATCGGCTTGTGGGTTCCATTCACAAGCTGTTTCCACATCTCATCACTGGGTATCCCCCGTTTTTTCGCAAGATGTTCTACCATCCTCTGCCGCTTTTCATCGCGTTGTTGCAGCATATCGCATAAAAGGCTGCTCGCTTCTTGCGGCAGAGTTCGGTTTTGCAATGCCGCTTCGACCTTCAACATATCTGAATAGTACTCACCTAGCTCTGGTATTTGCAGGCGTTTTGTTCTCACCATTAAAATGTCAATCATTTTCGACATAAGTGTATTAACAATTAATTTTAATGTGATTGAAATCCTATTCAAACGTGCATCGATTACTACCGATACTTTTTGTGGCATTCATCAAAAAAATGAATCATGTAGTGATTCGCTTTTGAATCAAAAAGGAATCGTATTGGATTCACATATGCTATAGTGATAGTATCACTTCCCGGAAGTGAGCAGAAACCACCAGAAATTAAAAGGAGGTGGCATCCCTGACTAGCGTATTGACCGGGACTACCCAAATTATTGTCGAACTGACCCGCTCTGAAGCGGGAAAGCAGTTAGTACCGCCTGTTACGGAAAGAACCGTTCGTACTTATCTCGACCTTGCCAGTCTTTTCCTTCCGCCCTTTTATGAATTTCGAGATGAAAATTTAGGCGGACTCAACAGATTTACCAAAATTTCAATTTGGCACTTACCCATTTTGCAAAGAATAAGAAACTACGCCCGAACTAAGGGCATGAAACAACTGAGAATTCGGCTGGCTAAAGATCCACAGTACTTTCTCATGGAAGAAAAGAATAATGACTCACAACACCAAACAGATGACGGTGAAGGAAGCAGCAGCGAAGTACAACCAACCACCGCGCAAGCTGCTTGATGCCCTCCGTAAGAAGTTCCCCGAAGATGATTGGACACTGGACTCCTTGCTACCAGATAACTTTGAAGACATGGTAGAGCAGCATAGGCAGGAGTACGTTGAAACATTTGATTCACCAGAATCTCAACTGCCCAAGGGCGAAATAACGACCACGGCTGAGGCAGTTAAAGACAACGCCCTGATGCTGGAAGCGATTGAGTACGGCGTTCTCGAAAGCCTTTCCCAAATTCGTCGGTCAGATGTGGCGTATATGGCGCAGGTTGATGCCATCACGGATATTCAGACATATGAAACAACGTATGCCAACGTCTGGACTGGCTACTACAACAATCAAGTTACAAAACGACAAGAACGGATAGAGCAGATCGGTGAACAGCTAAAAACCTCCATGATTTCACGAAATGAAACCTTGGGAAAACAGCAGGGAGCGTTGGTGGTGGGGAAGATGGAAGCCAACCTCAAGCAAACGAAACGGCAGATGGAACTCGATGGCGTAATAGAAGCCCTGAACCAACCCACAGCGGCGCAATAGAAGGAGATGAGGAAATGGCACATCTGGTACACCATGCAAGTATTGCCAGTATGAGTCTGGTTGGTTCATCCCTGCTGACAGCCGCAGCCCTGACCAATCCTGTAGGCTTGGCTATCACTATGACTGTAGGGGCGCTCGCTTGGATAACACGTCATGAATGGCATCGAAAATGACCGCAAAACCCTAGAACGAACTTACCAGGAGCCAATGCCCATAGGCACTTTTTTCAATGTTGTCCTATGTTGCTGTCTTGGTGCTTTCGGCATGACGCTCATGCTGCGGCATTTCAACCTTGTATCTTTCGGTCAACAACATAGCCAAGGTCTGCAACAATGCAATCCTTCAGGAGATTTACATAACCATTAAAGTGGATACGGAGGCGTAATGGGAAAACAAATTTTCGACTGGAATCAACAGCGGGACGGAATACTGGGAGACAAATTTATTCAGGAAATTGCCGCAACGCCTACCCACGTTGCATATGATGGGCATTGTAGCCAAGGCGCATTACCTCTGGTGTTTGATGCAGCTAATATCAACGAACGAACAGTCAGTTACCACGAAGAACCAGGACAGCCAAGGCATTACAGCTTTACCCTTTCATCCCCTAACTAGGAAAGTTGAAGAGAGATAAAGACTATGGAAACGCAACCATCACAACCTGCCATCTTGGAGCGGATTGCAGACCTTCGACAACAACTGGAAGAAATAGCGAAAGCACCGGAAGTATTGGATCTCTTGCTATCCGGTGATTACCACCCTGATCTTAATTTAGGGGATGCCATACAAGCCCTCAACGAACTGGATTGGGCAATAGATGAACATTTTCAGACCTGCGCTCAGAAATCACCACTCGTTACACTACCTTACTCAGCATGAAAACCAGACAGCGCCTGGATTGTTTGCCCACAAGAAGGCGCTGCTGATTCAACACGATAAAAAAGTATTATCACCATCATGGCACAGCAATTTCAACAGGAAGAAACCTTTGTCTTCGGGTCACAGCCCTTGGGCTATTACGGACTTGGGTCTGCTGGTAATAGCAAAGCTGATGATCCAGATAACATTATTGAGGACTTGCAAGAAAAGTACGGTGCAAGGTTAGAGCGGATGGAGCGCTTATCCAAGCTGGCGTTTCGGGCAGCATTGGTCAATTATCTCTATCTGCTGGAGCTTTCAGCAGCAAGCACAGAGGGGATTCCCGAAACGCTTATTGACATGGCGATAGATGCTGTTTGTCCCGCTTTATGGACAGATGAATCAAAGCTGTGTTCCGACATTCAAGAGATTGCCACACTCGATAAAGACAGCATTGAGGCATTTATCTCAGCGCTTACGGCTCAACTGCGCTACGATTTCAAGACTATGGAGGCAGCCTAATGGTACGCCCCTCTTGGCAGGAAAACGAAGGGTTATACGAAGCCGCTGCTACCCATTTCATAAATACAGGGATGCCAGAGACTATGGCAAAGACAGCCGCCTATGTTGTTGCCACTGATGCTACCGGAGGAACGCCGGAAAATCCAACCCAACGAACACCAGAAATGCAAGCAGCAGTTTGGGATGCGTGGCACTGGATGAACGAGCATGGCAAACTGGGCAGTCAACATGAAGAGGTGCCGTCATGAAGACAATTCATCACGCACAGCAGGAGGTTGCAACCATTCGGCAGGAAGTCAACGCTTCTTATATACGGATGGAACAGAAAATTGAGGCGCACTTATGCGAAGTGAAAACAGAACTGACCAAAGAAGCGGAGAAGAAAGGGGCAGGGTGCAACGGGGAAACTAGTTTACGTGGATTGGTTTTCTCCCTACTCTCTACTCCCTGCTCCGTTTCTTCTTTGACTGCCATTCGTGCGGCGATTCCAGGAGGTCAAGGGAATGGAAGCAAATCAAAAACTTAACTTAACTATCCCGCTTGCTTGTGCATCAGCGTTTCTACTGTTTCATCTATGGCAGATGCGTGACCAGGTGCAGACAGCCCATACAGACACCAATGTCTGTCAGTCAAAACTCGACCAAACGTATCTGACAATCGACAAGTTACGCGGTTTTAACCGCTAGAGCAGTACTGCTGCTGGATGCTCAAGAGATAATACCAATTTGAAAAAAGAATGCGACAGATACACAGTCTCAAACCCTCGTTATCTTAGGCTTTCTTAATTTTGCGAAAAGTTTGCGCGTCCGGTGAGACAGCGCGAATGACGGCTTTCCCGACAGAGGCGACTGCGTTAGCGCAGCGTGACCGAAGGTCATCCCCGATAGCCGTAAGGCGTGGCGTCAGCCATAGGGGTTTCCCGGCGCAAAACTTTTCAAGACGAATTTTGAATGAGCGAATGCGTGAATTGGTATAACGCTGCCAGCATCCGGCATTACCGCAATCACATCTTAAATAACCACAGGAAACCAGAGGAGCATGACTCATGGGATTAGTAAAATGGCAACCGAAACAGCGTAGAAAACAGCGTAGTAATTATCACCTTACAGAAACCCCAGCCGCCAGGGTGGTAGGAAACCACATCGAACGCTACACCGGGATAGATATTCTGGGAAAGCTGATGAATGGTCAACTGAAGGTGGAGGATGTGGCGAACCTGGCAGACATCCGCAAATTCATGAGCGAGCAGCGCGAGATGTTGGAATATGCTGCCAAGCACTTAGAAGAAATCTTCTCGGACGTTAGCCAGATTGAATTCCATCTCAAGGACATCATCACCAAGGGACTAAAGTCCAAGGAACAGATCAATAAATATCTCAAAGATATCCTGATTGCCGGACGTAAGCATGAGAACAGTGTACATCTGTTGAGTTCCCAGCTTCAAAACGAAATGGGCTACCATGAAGCCCAACAGTATGGTGAACTGTCCCTGGAAGCCCGTAAAGCGAAAAACAAGATATACCTGCTGCAAGCCGATTTTACCGCACGGGAAGATGAAATTGATGCCACGCATGATACCGCCTTGCAAGACCGTGACGTGCGCAAGGCGGAAGCAGAGCAGAAAGCCACCCGACGCTTGCTCATGACTCAAGGATTTGGTGCGTATGCCGGAGCCAAAAGCCCCCGTCCCGGCAGTACCAGCAATTTCAATTTCGGACGCATGGTTGCCAGTATCTTTGGCTTCAGGAGGTAACACCTGATGTTCGGCAGGCAGCGCAACAGTTTTGAGGATTATGCTGGTTTCTTCCGAGATGACCAGGATGAGCAGCAGCAAATAAGCGCGACACTGACAAGGATTCGCACAGCCAAAACAGGTATTGGCATAGCCGTGTGGTTTGCGATCTCCCTCAATGTCTCCCTGTGGAGTCGGGATAACGATAATAGGATGTGGGCTTGGCTGGTACTGACAGGGCTAAGAGCCTCAACCGTTGTTGCTTTGTTATCAAGGGGTAATCAGGGGAAAGCTGAGGCGATCGCCGGAAGTGTGGCAACCGTTGCCGGGATGATTGGTGGCTGCGCCTAGTAAAAGGGACTGGGGATTGGGGATTAGGGATTGGGGATTGGGTTCTCAAACGAAAAATTATGGAAGGGGCTTTAACCCCGTACCATTTTTGGGATGTTTCCCCAGTCGCCAGTCCCCAGTACCCAAACATCAGCGCGGCATTCCTCCCCCACCAACGAGTACGTATGGTGGAGGACTCCCTGCCGCTCCCAGTTGAAGAAACATAGGAGGTAATGACGCATGGAACTCCAGCAGCAGCGCGGCATTGTAGCAGGACTCTTGTTCACTGCTGGAGTGTTTTCTGGCATTGGCGCGAGTGGCGGGTACAACCTCAATTTCAACCCGATAACAGAATACTGCTTACCAGACACCCAATGCCAGAGACGAGATTTTGTAGACAGTCGCATTTTCCAAAGTTTTCAGGAACAGGCGGCAAGACGTGCAGAGGAATTGCACAAGCGGAGGCTTGCGCGTCAAAATGCCCAAAAACACAGGAGGAAGCATCAAAACCTGCCATTTTATGGTAGTGGGTTGCAATCAGAGTTGACCCACTTAGGCGAATCCGCCCAAGAAAGTTGGGAAAGCTTTGCCTACGGTACGGGACTGAACGCCCAGAAAGCAAAGCACATTTTCAGCAGCGCCAGCACCAAACGCTTTCTTGATGTCACGGCTCTTGCAAGATACCGGGGATGGCAATTGCAGTTGTGGAAACAGCGGGATGGTAATGCCACGTTACGCCGTGTCTTAGCAGCGTTGTGTGGTATGAGTTTCTTCGGTGCTTACTGGGTGTTGCAGCTTCTTGAAGAGGGACAACCCAAATTAGATATGGAAGCAGTGATTGACTTAGATTTTCATGAGAAACAGTACCGTGAGCAGAAGCAGGGAGCGTTCAATCTCTTCCTGGAAGGGATGGCGTGGAATCTGGCAGAAGCGGAACTGGTACTCAAGGAAACGTTCACCGGACTCACCAGGCGGCAGATTGCACGGTTGGATGCCCAGATTACGAACCCACACCTTTTACCCTCTGACCAAGAGAAGAAAACCGGGGAGACGACAAGTGACCCCGAACAGCCAGCCCTTACCGGACAAAGCTTAGATGACATCACTAGCCCGAAAAATAAGGTCAATTCATCTCAACAGCGCCCAGCCCCCAAGAAAGCAGGACAACATAGAACCATAGACCCCGTTAAAGAGACATGGGATTTTATTCGCAAGTGGGAAGGCGGCTGGATTGTCTTACTTCTGGAAAGTCCTGTCCTGATTTGGGGCGGACAAGGCAGTTTCAAAAGTTACTTTGCAGCGTACCTCGCTCTCCTGCGCTACTTTCTCAAGGGACATACCTTGGAAATTGCCGATCCACATCTAAGCCTGAACCAGCGCAAGGCGTGGAAAGCACTGTTAGAACTGGGTATTCCAGCAGTGGGCTATAAGAAGGATTATGCTGCTGTTGCTCAACGCATTCATTCCTATCTACGCCGTGTGGATGAGGCGGAAGATGACAAAGAATGGTATACGACGATTTTTGATGAAGTTACCCAATATGCCCTCAAAAAACCTACCAAGGTACTCGCACCAGAACTCATTTTGAGTTGCATCAGCGATGCCCGCAAAGGTAAGGAAGCACCTATCCTTATTAGTCACAACAACACCCAGGCACTCTTGGGTGGAGTGGAAGGAGCAAAGAAGGCACTGGAAGAAGGACTGATTCAGCTTCATTTGTTCAACACACGCGACACCGAGACTGGGGAGTTTAAACCTCAATTTCGTGGCGAGATAACAGGGTTGACCGATGACAGCATGGATTTTTCTCGCATCACTATTTATCCCGATAAGATGCATCCTGAGTATTTGTTACAGTTATTCAGTGGTGCAGATGACAGCACAGAGACTGAGGAACAAACTCTGGTAGAGCCAGCACCAGAGTCACCATCCAAAACAGAGTCGGGCAGGGAAGACGAGCCAGAGGACTTATGGCAAGAAGCAATTAAGCGTTTAAAGCGGAGCTTGGACGCCAGTCACCCATCGGAAGAACCATCCAAAACGCTATCGGAAGATGCTGAAATTCCGACGGAAACACCTGAGCCGACATCGGATTCCGAGAACTTATCGGAATCAACCGGAGGCATGGAACCCGTACCGCCTAAAGATTCCTTAGAGGTATGGACTTTCCGAAAGGTGCGGCAAGTTTTTCCAGAAATGAACCCAGAGAAGGTTTTTGACCGTATAGCGGAATCCGCCAAGTTAGGAGCTAAACCGAGTGACATGATTCGTGAAATTCTCAAATGTCGTGAGGGCAGGGAACATCCCACACGCTCCTACTCGCGGCACGGTAAAACGTTGTTTCGTTGGCTGATAGAAAACTTTGACGATGGCACTATTGCCAAAGAGCCACGCATTAAGGAGTTTTTGCACACACCGGAGTGAAAAGGAGAAAGGGAGATGAAGACCTATCAGAAAATAAGCAAACCCCTTGAGGCAATTCTCACTAAATTAAATACGATCAAAACATTACCGGAATGGCTGGAAATAATTCATGATCCAGCCGCACATCCAGACCTGATTACTGACTTTGCTACCTGTCTTGCCGCTGCCAAGGATTTGCGCTCGCATTTGGACGTGAGCGTGCATTCCATACAGCAGACAGCAGGCAGAAAACAAGAATTGTTGCAGGAAATTCAGGAAGAAGCAGCATGAGATTGGATTTACAGCATCTCTTAGGCAACTTGGGAACGCGGATAGAGCAGAATACTGCCAACTTCAAAAAGCACCAGGATGAGACGATAGCCCAAGGACGTATTCCGGATCATCGGAAAATGGAACTCCTCAAAGCGGAGATGTTCCGCAGAGTTATGATAGGGCAACCAACCCAGGCGGTGTTGGATGCTATTGATATTCTTCTAGAAATTCAAAAGCAGGAGGACACATATCGAAACAGTTTAAGCGGTCAGATTGACTCGCTGTTTACTCTAGTCCTCTGCCTGGGCATCACCGTAATTCCCCTAAGTTTTGTATCGACATGGACGTGTGGCAGCAGCCGTTCTCCCTTATGCCAGAAAGTAAGGGTGATACCGAATGCAATCTTGCACGAATTTCAGGAACCAAGACCTAATCCTGTGTCCGGGAAGTTCAACTAATGGCGATATGGATATGAGACGTATCAGACGAGTGTTACAGAAATCATCGGGTATTGTTGGAGGAATCGCAATCATTTTCGGAGGATATGCCATCGTTGTAGGAACGACAGCGCATCTGGTAAGTTGGAAGATACACAGACAGCAACCGCCAGAACCCTTGTTTTCTTGGATACAGGTAACTGGGATTGTCCTAGAAACTATTGGGTTAATAGGCTTAAGCATAAACGCATCGCTCACCTCATATGATGTACGCCAACAGCAGGCGCAACGCAAATCCACAGAAATTCCCGTTGCCTGTCAGGGGTGCAAACATTATCACGGTCAACGCTATGGCAAAAATTTCTTAGTGTGCGGGATGTATCCCAAAGGATGGGAAGGAGACTCATGCCCTGACTATGAAAGCAAGAAACCTATGGCAAGTCCACAGCATAAAGCCCCAACAATCATAGACCGCTGATACAACGGTGCTGCATGTCAGCGGCATTATCTCTGGAGTGCTCGAAAGTACACCCATCCCGATAAGACTTTTGATGAGAATTCAGCAGGAGGATATATGTTTCAAGAAGGAGAATACCTCGTCATCCAAACATATCCAACCAGTCGAAAACTTAAGGTAATAAAGAGAACCTTCAATTACCAGGAAGCAAGAAGTGACTGCGAATTAGAAAACCTAGCCCATGATTATTCCCATTACAGCCTGCGGATGTATCATGAAGGAAAACTTTGGGATCTAAATTCTGACGGAACACCTGATGAACTTTCAGAAGAGCAGTTTTGGGAGATTCATCCTGACTATGAGCAGGCAGCGCAAGATGACCATGCAGTAGGAGATATTGAAGTCCATCATTGTAGCTATCCTTATTATACGGTGCCGATGATTCGTACCAATCGCTGCGGAGAAGCGGTGGAATACACTGGGGCTATAACCTGTCTCAAAGACGACTACGGGCGGATAGTGAGAGAGTGCCCGAACTGCGCCGGTATGCTGGTTAGTTGGGATGAAGAGTGCGAGGAAGAAGAAGAAACCTCTTCCGTACCAACAGCTTGTCAAGGCTGCAAGAATTACCACGGACGCTATTACGGGGGCACTGTCTTAATCTGCGGCATCCATCCTTACGGCTGGAACGGCGACAACTGCCCCGATTATCGAACTAACTTTACCAAGGAACCGACAGAAATATCAGTATCAAGCGCTATCGTCCCACAATGCCAATCGCAAAATGAGCGATCATCTGAACCAGTTCTCCTTACAACAGATTTAACTTTTGTAACAATAAGAACTGAACCTTCAGAAAAGGTGATACCAAGGAAAGACGATGAGATTTTAGAAAGTTCTCAAACTGTTCCTGGAAATGTTATTAAGGAACGCCTGCGTCAACATCATACCCAAATGCGGCGTTTGCGCTTCTTTACCAGGATTGATAGCACTTTAAGCGCCATCGCTGGTCTATGCCTCCTCGGTGTCGGTATTTCCGCTGCTGCAACAATCACAGCTTATGGCATGGGTTTGATGGCTGAGGGCGGGGTAAAATCGCTGCAGGGCGTAAAGTGGAATAACACTGTGAAAGTTACGACAGGATTTGGACTTGTGGCAGGGGGAGGCGCACTCTTGTGTGGCGTCTTGGCTGCTGCGTCTTCGGTTATTGACCAGAGGACAAGACCATAAATAAGCTATAGTTCGTTTCTGCCTAAGTTTGCTCAAAATCTGAATGGCGTAATTGGCGAAGTGCATGACCGACAACTGTCTGAACCGACAGCTTCGCCATTTTACATTTTGTCAAAACTATACAACTATCTCTCGCTACAAGGGGACAATTTATGCAGGGAAAATAACCAAATTTATAATAAAGACTATTTACTTTATGCATGAAAAATGACTTCATCAAAAAGAACTCAGTCGTCATGAGTCAGAAAGAATGAGTATTACAAAAAAACAGGCTGCCCTCCGACGACTGAGTAGAAGGGCTAAGGCAAGAGTTGCTGTCATGAAGTGCCAAGTACCTTAAAGCATTGATCTGGCTAACTTTTAGCCGTTGTCCGCCAAAGTATATAAAAGTTTACATAGTACTGATTTTTAACATTAAATATAGGTGTATTTCTCTCATCCACAAAGTAAACAACAATAACAAAAACCAGCATTTCTTGACTTTGTAGAAATTTATCATGCAGCTTTTCTACAAACTCAACGCCGGTCGTTCAACTGGCTGCCACCCAAGGAAATTGGTTAGCGGATAGCAAAAACTTTGTCTTTGTAGAAAGCGTAAACAACATTGGAAGATTTGACTTATATAGGTTGCTGTTGTTTTACTGTAGATAATATTAAGTGTCGGAACATTTTCATAACTTTGGTCTTGAATTTTAGGATTTAAAGCACTAAAACGAGTGCCAAAAAGGGTAAAGTTCCGGCTCAAAAAATGATTTGGAACTTTCCAGCGGGATATGGCACTTCGTGACACTTTCTCTAGCATTACGCCTACTAGAGGCACGCGTTTGAAAAACAAGCTACCCCATCCAAAGTGATGGGGTAAATCTTCCTCAAACATAATGCGATAATGTCAATTTTGACAATATGCTTTGGGCATAGTGAACGGGCGACGGCAATAATGATAGCTGTCTGAAACCGTGGTTATTTTGTTGCAGCACAACTACTATTAGGCGCTGGCTGTTCACGCTGTGGACCAGTCTTAGTTGGATCATAACCAACCAGCACCACCTGACCTTTTTCGTTATATATCCAACCTTGAGCAGGTATTATCTGTTTAACAGGTGGCTTTTTAGATGGTTGCTTTTGTGTTGTACTTGTTAAACTTACTTTACTAGGAACAGGCTGAATTAAATCAACGCGCACATTATCACTACTGAGGATTTTATTTGGGTCAGTTGGCAATCCCCCGCGTCCGGTGACAGTGAAAGTGCTACCAAAACCTTTGACACAGGGATTTAAAGCAATCTGCTGTGCCGGATCAACCACAGTTTCTGTCAATTCAAATAACCCTTGGGTGGGG
>NZ_JCACKO010000081.1:0-21790 GCF_059505445.1 Brasilonema angustatum
ATCCGTTCGCCACAATGTGAACATTAATCGTCATTTATATACTTAGAAAGACCTGTCTTTGTCTAACTCCAAGCGCCCAAATTGTACTTTCAGCCATAAAAGTATAATTTCCTCCTCGCCCCTGACCTGCGAACGCCAAAATATCGCCATATCAGGAGACATCCGAGCGGGGGTTGGTTTGGCTGGTCGGGCTGGTTTGGCTGGTCGGGCTGGTCGGGCTGAGGTGTGACAGATGATCCACATAAAAAATTCCCCACAACCGGAGTGAGGTCATGGGGCACAAAGAACGCGTGATGAAATTTTGAAGAATGCCTAGTAGGTCTAGTGCTGGCTAGTCAGTCTAGTGCTGATTCACTACAACAGATGGTATTTCTACCCATTTACGCATAGAACGATTTTTCCCATAGGCTACTCTTCTTAAGTGACCAGCGCGGACATGTTCACGAACTTCTTTTCTAGCTTTTGGTTCAGTTGCAGTTTCAGTTACCAAAGGTTTTTCTAAGTTTAGAACATCCTGAATAACATCAATGGGAAAAGCTGTTGAACACCAAAATCGTTTTTTATCTGGGTCGTAGTTTGATGTATCTTCACAAGTCCTGAGAGTTACGATTTGCTTTGATTTGGATTCTGTGAAATCCAATAGAGCAAGAAAATTATTTGATTTTATCGGTATTTCTTTTATCAATACATCTAATAACTGGCAAAAGAATACCTTGATAAAATTTCGTTCATCTACCGTTAATTTAGGTGGTGTTAATAACCCAAATTTATCTCCTTTCTGAGTTAAAATTATCGCAGGGAGTCCAGTAGGACGAATACTATGAGTTTTACAATTTATTATCATTAAAACGTTTTTCTCGTTCCCAAATTCGGGGTCTAGTTCCCTCCGTCGCTTAGCTTCACCCATTATTAAATACCCTCTGGAAATCTCATATTATTGTGAAATTCTTTGAAAGTTTCGTTAGACGCTCTCCGTCGTAATTCAAAATCTAATTTTTCTTTTTCTTTTTCTTTTCTTGTCTCAACTTCTCGCAAATATTTATCCTCACTCCATTCGTTCAAATGTAAATCGGCAGTCTGTAACAGTAACCGGATAGCTGCTAGTTGTGTTTTCTCAGACTCTGAATGACGTATGATATGCCGTAGAATTTCAACAGCTTCTTTGGTTCCAATAGCAGTAGTTATCAAAGCACTTACATAAATTTTATGGGCTTGTTGTTTTGCTAAAGTATTGAATTCTGGTGAGGCTTCCCACTGTTCAAAAGTCTTCTGAGTCAAGTTAAGTGTTTCGCAAATTTCTTCTTTGGTCTTTCCTTGTATGTGTAACTTTAGAGCTTGCGTTTGCTTCGGAGTTAAACTTTCAAGTGTGATTATATCCTGTTCAATTTCGTTGTTGTCCATATTTTTTCCAATGTGTTTAAGTACATTTTAACAATGGGATTTAACTATTAGAATCAGAACTTTCGTCTTTATCTTTAACAGTAATCTTGTCTGTGATGTTAATTTTTTTATGACGTTTGTTGTGGTATTTTTCAAGTCCGTACTTATTGTTGTGGTCGTCTACCGTTAGTTGGTGTTCTTTAACCCACAGTTTGATGTTTAATCGATTGCAGCCCGAAACCTGGCTAAGCGTAGTAGAGCCAATGTACCATCGGTCAGCATTGCTTGGGGCGTTGTCGTTGTATTCTGCAATTGCCAAGAAGGCACGGTTGATTTTTTCTTCAAGAGCACCGGGACTCCGCATCATTTTAAGTTCTTTGTTAGTCAGTGTTTCCCAATCTGGTTCATCTTCGACTTTGACTTTAGACGCAGCTTCAGATTCTGCTGTGGCTTTGGGTTCGGTTTTAGCGGTAACTAGATTTTGCACCATATTTGTCAATTGATTAATTTGGGCTTGCATGTCTGCAAGAGGGTCTTTCGTTTCAGCTACTGTCTCAGCTAGTGTCTCAACTAGTGGTTCATCTAGTGTCTCAGCTACTGGCTCAGCTACTGGCTCAGCTACTGGCTCAGTTACGGGGTCTGATTGTAGGATCAACAGGTCATACTTAGTTTTTAATTCTTTATTCATGTGCTGTAAGTGTTTGACTTGATTTTCGTAGCTGGTGATTGTTTGTTCTAGTTGGGTAATTTTGCTTTGTGCGTCTAGCAGTTGTTGCTTGCTGGTTTCTTCAGTTTCTGCAATTTCTAGAATGCGTCTTATGGTTTCGCGCTGGCTGGGAAGCTCCCATTTTTCTTGCAATGTATTAATCCTTGGTACATCTGATGCATTCGCTTTTACGGGACGAGTATTTTCTTTCACTAGCTTTTTCACCTTTTCTTTTGGCGGCTCGTGCACTAGTTCTTTTAACAGTTCTTTCGCGGGTTCTTTCACTTGCTCTTTTACCAGTTCTTGTGTTGCTACTGGTTCTAGTTCTAGTTCTTGTTTTTGCTCTTGAGTTTCTACCACTGCAAACCTCACTGATTTTTTAACGTAGTAATCGCTATAACCTGCGCTGACGCCTAATTTCGCTAGTGCTCTATCATCAGCTTTTTCTGGGGTGTAATGACCTAATATTCGGGCTGCGTGGAACATCTTTGCACCGTAACTGCCCTTACAATCACGCTCTGTAGCCAACACCGCATAGGCGGCTCTTAGTGCTTTGTTGTTATCCTGGTTTTCACCATGTCGGAAAGCTAGAACAGGAGTGCTATCGCCTTTATCACCAAAGTACGAGCGCACCACACGTCTTAAGGACTGTCCACGACGGTTATCTATTTCAACGTTTTGTCTGGTTTCACTTTTTGGGAATTGTACTGAGACTTCTTTGAGTAATGCAACTGTGCCATTTTCCTTACGCAGTCGGGCAAGGGCTTGGATTACATAATCTGCTGGGTAGAGAGTAGCAATCTCAAACTCTGGCATTTCACCGCGTTTCTTCCCTTGTCCGGCGAACATAACGCGGTAAGGTTTATCTGCGATTGCTGTGAACGTGGCGCGAGCAATGATTTCATGTGGACGGCGACCAGTGGCAGCAATCAGTCCAACAGCTAACTCATGTGGGTCTTCACTTGCTAGGAGTTTGCCCGTCACATCCAAATAAGTGTCAGGGTCAATTTCAGTGTTGTTTTCGAGTCGGTCAATAACCCGTGTTGTTTGGTTGCGCTCGTTCCACTGCTCTTGATCCAATCCACAAAGCACAGCAACAAGGTGCTTTAATTCCTGGCTTTTGATTGTCCCATCAGGATTGTGTTTTGGTGTTAGTACAGCGTTCTTGTCTTGTTCTAAAGGGATACTTTTGAACTTACTGTAGAACCCATAGGCGCTCAACTTAGTACCTAATGTACTTGGTTTGTAGGTAGTGCTTGTCTTTACCCATTCGTTGAATGTCTCGCACAGGGTCTTGATTTCTTCTAGATTGCGTAAATCTTTGGTTGCCTCAAATAATTCGTCTATCTTTTGCTGAAGTGCTTTGCTCATCGGTTTTCTTTTTTAGCGTAACTAGTTACATTATATCTAGCACGTTTTTCTCTGTCAATAACTAGTTACGTTATTCTTGTGTATTACGTCTGTAGTGTTTAAAACCAAAATTGAAGGAATAAGTTCCCGAGAATAAGTATTCTGTTGAGTTATGTTCAGGTAAGTTTGTAATACAAAATAGTAAAACCTTTATACTGTAAGGTTTTTGACGTAGTAGTGTGTTTTTCTACACCAGACACCCAATTAAGTTTCTATACCAAATGTGGACAATCTCAGATACTGCTCTTATGGTTTATGGAGTGTGTGACGTTCATCGACACCACTCGCCCGAACCTTGAAAACCGCATTATTCCGTTGACTGGTGTCGATTGCTTACAGGGTAAGCTTTTCAGACTTCAAAAATAATTTATTTCTGATAAATTTTAATCGCTTCCTTGAGTGGTGTCGATTTAGGGGTCTAGAACACGCTCCCTGTAAGGTTTCCAAAAGTGAACTCTTTCCAATCACACTTCCCTGCAAAGGGATGGAAACGAAAACGTGGTGGCGAACAGTGCGCCGGAAGATTGACTTTCCAATCACACTTCCCTGCAAAGGGATGGAAACTAACAGTCTCCGCAACCAAAACACCCATAATCCGTCTTTCCAATCACACTTCCCTGCAAAGGGATGGAAACTCTCATCATCATATGCAGCACGACCCGTAGGACTCAACTTTCCAATCACACTTCCCTGCAAAGGGATGGAAACTGTCAGATGTTTTAGCGACAGTATAGTCCATAAGGTTTCCTTTCCAATCACACTTCCCTGCAAAGGGATGGAAACCATAGCATTCTGTAACGATTGTTGCAAACATGACCACTTTCCAATCACACTTCCCTGCAAAGGGATGGAAACTTTATTTCGAGTTGGTCTGTGACGATGTGCAACCCTCTTTCCAATCACACTTCCCTGCAAAGGGATGGAAACTTAACTCTTAACTGCAATCCAAGGTAGAATTGTTATCCTTTCCAATCACACTTCCCTGCAAAGGGATGGAAACTAAAACCTTCTCATTCATCTCCTCCAATGTCTGCTCTTTCCAATCACACTTCCCTGCAAAGGGATGGAAACTCTTTGTCGGTTTTGTACTATATTTTCCTTCAAAACATCTTTCCAATCACACTTCCCTGCAAAGGGATGAAAGCGCGGATGGGTAGGTGTTTGAAAAATCAGGAGTAATTTAGCGGCTCAAAGCCCTATCAGTTCTGAGTTTGAGAGATTCATCACCTTTCTGACATCCGCGCAATCGCTGAAATACTTGTATAGAGTGGGTTTTAGGCGAATCTTTCAATTGAAAGTCTTGACAAAGAATGGCTGAAATGATAGTTTTGTTATACATCCGCGCAACAGTACCAGGAAAACTAAATAGGTCATGGGTTTCATGTGACCGCAGTTGAAATCATCCACTACCCCGTAAGGGGATTGAAACTTCATATTCAGCAATCAGTTCTTCTACTGATACCGTTGAAATCATCCACTACCCCGTAAGGGGATTGAAACCTAATTTTTGAATGCGATCGCTCATCTCCAGCAAATCATCAGGTTGAAATCATCCACTACCCCGTAAGGGGATTGAAACACCTTCGATAGTCCTGAAAAACTCCTTGATGGATTGTTGAAATCATCCACTACCCCGTAAGGGGATTGAAACATGTTAGGATTCCCTTAATTACTATGCTTTGCATAGTTGAAATCATCCACTACCCCGTAAGGGGATTGAAACATGTGTGCCTGATAAGAACCGTTATCAAGCTTAGTTGAAATCATCCACTACCCCGTAAGGGGATTGAAACAATTTCTTGTATCTCGGACGAGATGGGGTAGAACAGTTGAAATCATCCACTTCCCCTAACGGGGATTGAAACGTTTTTCATTATCAACAGCTAACCTCATATGTTTGTGTTGAAATCATCCACTTCCCCTAACGGGGATTGAAACAATACGTTGATAGGGCATTAGATAAGCTCCGAGTGTTGAAATCATCCACTTCCCCTAACGGGGATTGAAACGCTGCATCCCAATAATTTGAAACCAGTTAATTGAAGTTGAAATCATCCACTTCCCCTAACGGGGATTGAAACATTTTACCAGACTCTACCGCTTGAGTTATCTCACTAAAGTTGAAATCATCCACTTCCCCTAACGGGGATTGAAACGCTATCAATCATATTTCTTACAAATCATCAAAAAAATTGAAATCATCCATTACCCCGTAAGGGGATTGAAACGTACTCATCGTTGTCAATAGTATGAACAAAGGCGACACGCAGGTTGAAATCATCCACTTCCCCTAACGGGGATTGAAACCAGAGTGAGAATGTTATCCCCAATATTTACCTGATTGTTGAAATCATCCACTTCCCCTAACGGGGATTAAAACAAAAACACTGGGCGATTATCAGCAACCATCCAGTGTTTTTGTACAAATTGTGATTTTCTTATGTCATAATCGGATTTCATTTATGGGATTTGTGACAACACTGGCTGATTATACCCGCCAGTGCTTTTCGTGACTACTTTAACTTAGTTTTTACCCTACTGCATCACATATTTTTAGGGTGAAGACCGGAGTTTTTCACCCGTCTATCCGTAAATTTATGAAGTTTTGTCTTTGAATCCGGAAGTGGTCTACATCCGTTGGTTTTTAACACTTGGAAATTAACTAGGAATATAAAACACTGGATAGACAATTATCTACTCAGTGTCTTTTTTAATTTACTTACGCTCAATCCCTTGTTGCATCTACGGTGTAGCGTTTACCGCAATCCATACCCAATCAACAAGCCAACACCCAACAGCGCCGCTAATCTTCAATCCCTAATTCTAAATAACTGCATTCTACCTGTTGCCAAAGCTCATTAATTTGCTTGTATGCATCTTCTGTTGAAATCTTACCAATGGTTTGTAAATTGCAAATGTAACCCACACGTGTAGCAAATTCTTGTAAGTTGGCATTAAACATTAAATTCTGTGGGGTAAATACACCTCTATAGAAATATTTTTGAGAAATAAAGTTGTGTATGTCCTGTCTTTCTTCCATAATTCACCTATTTGCGAGTAGAAATATTAACGTGTTTTTTTGACAATTCAATTTCCTATAACTATATGTAGTTTGCTTGACTGGTGTATTCTTCTACCCAATGACTTAAGTTAAAATGTGTCGCACTATACGAAGTAGCCAAAGATAGTATTGTTATATTCTGTTACATTGTTGTTACGCTCAATCCATTGTTTTATCATGATAAAGAGAGATTCCTGATAATTTACGGAGAGTTTAAATGCAATGCTGCAAAGGGTTTGATACCCCTCCAGTTTTTTATTACTAAACTAATTCTTACCCCTCATCTTCTAACCACTTCAAGCCAGCTAATGTAACCGCGCATACATTGAAAAATTCACACAATAATTCTCAAGGGTGATTTCGTTGAATTTTGAACCTTATATAACGGTAAATAACTTTTCAAAAATGAACTAATTGCACTAGCTATTAATATCTGCTAGTGCTTTTTAATTATTTTGATTCTTCAATCCCTTGCTGTATCTGTGGCGCGGCACTCTCCCGTACTGAATACCCTATCAACAAGCCAACGCCCAGAAGCGCCGCTAGACCGCCAGCAATGACCCTAGGAGAGATGGAGTGATTACGCTTGGAATCGTAGCGTGAGAACATCCACAAAACCATTGCATACTGGTGGGGGTAGAGGTCGTGCCACTCGCGGGATTTAATAAGTTTGACGTTTCTATGCTTGAACTGCTTGTGGAGCGCGTCTTCTACTGCTGCCATGTCTGGAACGTAGATCGCGCGGACTACTTTGTAATTACAAGGTGGCTGGCTTGAGTGTAAAGTGTCTAGACGATTTTCTACACTGCGAGTAAGACCAATCTTGCAGCGACGTAGATAAACGCCAGGAATGTATCCGTGATAACCTTCTGCTTCCAATAAATACACCCATCCGGATACATGATCATCGCGATATTGAACTGACATAATTCAGAGGCTCCTAGCATTAGCTTATAGAGAAATTTAGATTGCACTGGTAAGGGTTGATAGTCCTCACCAGTGTTTTTTGTGGTTAAGTCAGAAATGTGCGCTCCGCATAAAAAATTTTTAGTCACCCCTATGAAATATTTGTTGCGTTACAAATAAAAATTGTTAAGTCATGAAAAGCACAGTAATGAAGCTAGCTATGACTAGTATGTTTGTTTTTAATGGAATAGCTGTCGTTAGTATTTTGAAAGGTGAACCTGTCTTAGCTTGTATGAGTGCTACTAGTGGGCTTATGTCAGCAGTAGGAACTAAAGTAATTGAACGGTGATTTAGTTAGTACCTACACTTAAGATTTCCAAGATACTATCCGTGACATTTTTTCAGTTTTCATTAAATAAACAAATTTAAATACGTGGTCATCGTGATGTAGTTATGCTTTGGGATGCTACATGATTAAAAGAGTCTTGGAGTGTCAGCACTGGTAAGACCAGCATCTATCCAGTGCTTTTTACTTTAGAGTTCAATTCCCCCATCAAATTCGTCAGGGTCATCAGTCTCTATCACCACTGATTTAGCTTCCGTTGGCTGTTGATGACCATTCAAGCTTGCAGTTGTTGGTACTGAAATTGTGGGTACAATTGGGTGCTTTCCTTCTAAAAATCTCACGTAAAACCCAATCGCATCTTCAACAAACCTACTCTCTGAAAGGTTTAGCGCATCACACCACTCTTGTACTTTTGGTTTTTGATACTTCTTGATTCTGATTTTGTCAGCAGCCATCAAACCACCTCCGATATCAGTCCAGTAAGGTTATCAAAAGCGCCATTGTCCGAAATCAAGAATCCTTTCTTCTTTAGTGCTGCATTCAGTAGTGGTAACTTAGAACCACCGCCAATTATTAGAATTTGGTCGCCACTTAGCTTGTACTGCTCTAGCTGTTTGATAACTTCCCTAAGTCTGCAATTGATGAAGTCCTGTAATTCAACCTCATATACCTTGTAGAAATTCATAACTGAGTCGCCATAAGCCAGAAACGGAATTTTATCACCTGTTTCGGACTTCTTGAACTTAACTCCTACTTCAATACTGCGGTTGATAACATCCTTATCAGGTGCTTGCTTGATAAGTGATTTCAGGTCTGAGTTACAAACAATTTTCTCAATCAGGTATTCAGCGCCAAAGTCTTTAACAGCAACTTCCCCGACTGGCTCAGAGTTAAAGAATCGACTAATAGATGTGTTACCACCTCCGATATCACAGATAGTCACCGAACCACCTAATTTTTGACTCTTGAGTGCTGCAAATCCTTCTGGTAGTATCGCTTTAACGGATATGGTTACATTGCATGGGACGCCACATAATTCTACCTTGTGCGTCCCTTCATTTTTTGTGATAATTCCTGAATGGCGCTTGACATCATTACAGGTCACGGTAACATCCAAGTTCATCTCAGAATTTACCTGTGGAAGATGAGCTAAAGTTCCAAGGAAGTACTCAAGCCACAAGGACGATTTACCAGTGTAGTCCTCTACCAGTCTCATCAAATCACTGCTACCACTGCGAACGGCTTGATTACCCACTAGCCAGCATTGACCTACTAAATCTGACCTGACCCCATCGACATAACGAACGTGACCTGGTAGTTTATTGGAAGTGTTTGACAAGCAGCGAGCATACCAGCTAGGTTCTCTCAAAAGTTCATAGCCTTCAATGTAAGCTTTGACCCAATGATTTCCTAGGTCTATCACGCTTTTGAAGTGCTTCTTATTTTTAGCTGGAATTCTAGGCATTTTTACACCCCCATTTTTAAGGGTACTTTTGGGTACATTTGATGTTGTGTTTGTTGTTTCTGAAGTCGTCATAATGCTTGCTCCGTATACGTTTCAAGTGATTTTGATGGCTGAAAATGAAAGGTGATGAGAGAATTGTACCCTAAAGTACCCAAAATAGGTTATTTATTCATTTTGAGTACTTCAGCATAGACAAATCTTTTAACCTATTGAGTTGTTGGCTTTGACTAGTATTAACTCAATAGGTTTTAAGTTAATATCAACTATGTCTTTTGGTTACTATTAGGATAGTGAGAGTTAATTAACTAATAGTAATTAAGAGTTTCGTGTACTCGCTATAAAACCTAGTTTTTCGATTAACTAATAAGAATTAACTGTTATGCGTCCCAAACGTCCCAAATGTCACTGACCCCCCTATAGGGAAATGTCCGGGACGCGTCACTAACGTAAAATCAATACTTTCAGCCATAAAATTGACGCTTTGAGACGTTGATTGGGACGTGTCCGGGACGGTTGTCAGAGTGTAAAAATCATCAGTGACACTCTATTAACAGTTAATTACTATTAGTTTAAATTAAGCTTTGGTTTTCTTCAGCCAGGTTTTACCACACTCTGAATTAAGACATAACCAGCGTTGTCCTTTAGAGCGATATTGCTCAGAGCCACAGTGAGGACATTTAATTTCTGTCTTAACATTCATTGATTCTACCTCTTGCTGCACCTCATCTATAATGTTAGAAATAAGTAAATTTTGAGTATTTGTACTCAGTGACTCTTCACTTTCAGTCATCACCTCATAGTAGTCGTAGCTATCAAAGTCAGGCAGTTGAATAAACTTTGGTAGTCCGGTCAGTGGTACAGCTAAAGCAAAACGGTACGCGCCAGGGTCAGTGAAGATATCAAGCCCTAATTCTTCGTTCTTCTTATCACAGAACTCTTGAATTTTGCGATATTGTTCTAGTAGCTTGGTTTTATCTTCCGGTGTCACTGTTTTAGCCTTATCTAACCAAATACCAGCGTTAGCCCCAATGTGCAGTTGAACCGCGTTATTCCAATCTGACCAACTCATTCCAGGAATTGTGGAAGCATCACAGGCTTGACCAATGTAGATAGCGCCGATGTTCTGATGGCTGGCTTGCTTGAGTGAATAAGTCACTTTGTCCCTAAAGTAGTAGTAACCGTTGTTATCCCGTTCTTGAGCGATGGTCGAATCCACTTCATCAAAGATGAATAGTACAAAGGGATGATTAGCTTTCGACTTGGAACGCTGGTCTAGTAAGTCGCAAAGTTCCTCCATCCCGGTCACATTGTCAGCATGGGTTGTACCCGATTTAGGCATGTCCCAATAGTCCTTCTTACTGCCGTCCTGTGGGTCATACAACCGTATTTCCCCTTGACCCTTGCGAGTTTTCATGATGGCTAAAGCAAGGTTTTTGGCAGTGGGACTTTTACCTCCCGTAGATCCAGCAGTGATTCTGACACGTTCCCAGTTTTTGACGTAAGACTCAAACTTATCAACCGGAACCCAGATTTTATCGATGTCACCCTTAGCTTGTTCTTTCTTGACTGGTTTCCTCATGACTACTGACAAGATAACTGTGCAGTTTCGATAATCATATGAAAACTCTGGAAAAGTACCCTGTAAACATCCTGTCAATTTTGCGAGCTGCTCTTTGGCATTGCCTACCATCAGTTCATCATTGGTTAGCGCGTTATTTTGGCGCGTTGCATAGGTGATGTTGTACCCTACCTCAGTTTCATCCCAGTTGATAAAGTCAAGTCTGTAACCTAATTGTTCGTAGTAGAAGCCAGAAACACGATTAGCCACTAAAGCATATTGGCTAGTCCCCATTGCTTGTAAGGGTTTTGATAACTCCTCAACTTGCTTGGTTAGGTCATCAATCACCAAGTTCCGTTGTTCAAGCAGGTCTAGTAATTGGCTGTGGATATTATTGTTGTTCAACAAAAGGGCTTCATACTTTTCAGTTATCTTTTCATCCACTTCATCCATACCCGCCCGGAATCGTTCAAGGGCAACAACTTTAGGCATGGATTCAGCCAAGGATTTAGATAAGGATTTATTTTCTGTTTCTACCTTGGAAAACCTTAAATCCTTCCAATGCATTTTGGCATTAAAGAATTTATTATCAAACTTGAAGATGTAAGCTAGGACATCATTGAAACAGGTGATTTCCATGTCCTTTATCTCTTCCAGTGCGTCGGTCAACTCTGATTTCAGTTTGCGAATATCTTCAATCCGACCAACTAGAAGTTCTTTATTATTGAGCGTAACCTTATCATCTTCCAGAGCATTCTTTAACCGTTTGTGCAAGTCGTCTAACTGCTCATAACGCTTAGAGAAAAACGTCATAGTGCGAGTGCGAGACTCGTTAAGAAAATCCTCAACACGTGTATCCCGTTCGCTTACAATGCCTTCAAGTGTTTTGATTTTCAAGTCTTTCTCAGAAACAATTTTGAGGTATTGTTCAGCCTTAGCATTCAGTCGCTCTTGTAGTTCAGATATCTGCTTAAGATTGGCTTCCTTTTCTGTTTCAAGCACTTTGATACGACTTTTGAGTTCGTCAATCTGCAACTTAAGTCCTGCAAGTTCCCGATCCTTGAGTTGACTGTTCTTTTCCAACTTCCCCTTAAATTCGTTTTCTAGGTCAGTCTCTTTCCCGTTATAGGCAATTCCAAGTCCGAGGGCAGTAAGAGCAGTTGTAGCGCCTCCTATACCCGTTACAGCAGCAATCTTTTGTGTTAACCCTTGTGTGTGGAATGATTGAACAAGACCTACCGCGCCTAGCAGTGTGGAACCCAGAACTAAGCCAAAGTAGACGTGTTTAAACATGATAATATTCCCTAAGTAAAATATGATTTGCAGGGTGCTCTGTCTTGAACACCCTTTTTACATAAAGCGCTTTATGCTCAGAAACCTGCTGTAAACTTGGCTTCTGTTTCTTGCTTGATTTTTTCTTTTTCGTACTGAATAGCTTGAATTTCGTAGCCTTGCTTTTCAATGTCCTCACGCATTTTGGCTACTTTCAGTATTTCAGATTCCCTAATAAGTTCAGTTTGGTTTTGGGTTCCCTCTGTCCGAATTTGTTGATGGACCAGTAGCTCACGGTCTTGTTCAAGCTTGGATAGCTCGGTGTCACGTCCAACAACTGCGCGATGATAAGTAACAGCTTTTTTCTCATTGGTGACATCCAGAGTCTTACCATCAATCAACATCCCAATAAGCTTTTTCTGCTCGTTATCAAGAGTGGTTAAATCCTGCTTGAGTCGAGTGTTGTTGATTGCGACGCCTACAAAGTTACGCTGTCTGGCAATAACAATGTTTCGCTGTGTTGCTGTGGCACTATCAAGCTGAGGGATATTTTCATCAATGTCAGCAGAAGCGCGAGCCAAAATCTCTGAGGTGTTTACCTTTCCGTCGGTGAGTGCTGATGGGTTCCGGTCTTGGTCGGTTCCCTGTACTGTTTGGGCAATCTTTGAGGTGTATCGCTGGACTGTGGAAACTACATTTGCACCCTTTTCTATGGCTGAAGTGACTCCGTTGCCAATCTCTTGAAGCTTTTCTACAACACTTTGCGGTGTGGGTTGGGCTGTTGACTCTGTAGGAGTTTCTAGAACTGTCTCGGCTGCTGTTTCTGCTATGGGTGTGGAAGTTTCACCTGTTACGCGCTTTGACCCTGTTAAACCACCCTTCTTGCCTCTGTTGGATTTTTCTAGAGAAGCGCCTGTTACGGTTCCTGTTTTTTTCGTAGCCATGAGATAATATCCTTATATATGCTGCATGTGTACTTTTTGCTTAAATGCACCTGGTGAAAAAGAGCAGCGTTTTTGTCAGTGGTCGGAGCGCTGCTTTTTGAATTCATGAAGTTCTCGGATAGCTTCCAACTCTTCAAAATTAATATAGATAGGCTCATAAACCTTACGAGGTGGCTTAATACGGACAGTTGACGTGTTGTCTTGTTCGTTGTTCATGGTTGTTATTTAGAGAGTGTTTGAAGCCTGACTGATGCCATTGTGATAAGATTCACAAGTTCTTTCGTATCTCTAATGTCTACAATGTCATCTCGCATCCAATCGCAATCCTCTTCATCACTATGGAACAAGGCTATATTGATGCCTAAATCCGCGTAGCAACGGGCAAATCCGCAGGAGTGGCGAAGTGCTTCAGTTGCTGTATGGATTACAGATGCTGTGTCAATGAAGTCAAGTTGTGAAAGTAAAGATTGAATTGTTGTCTGAGTAGTCATTTGCCTATTCCTCATCATCTGGTAAAGCTTGCTTTGAGTCGCCGTTATCGGGCAGTTGGTCAAGTCCGTCCGTGATAAAGTCGCACCAAAGATCAAAGTTTGCGATAAGGTCAAGACCTGACCTTCGCTCTATAATTTGCATTAATTTCACTAAAGTATGGTTGTTGCAGCTTTCGCTGTTATCTGAGTATTTGTACTCAGATAGCAATGGAAGCTTTTTAAGTTGTGGCAAGTATGGTAGTCAGGATACTTGCAACCGCTACACCATATGTAGTCCTGTGGGGAGTTCATTCGCACTCTCAAGTTTTAATTTTGTTTGCTTTCCCTGTGGGCGTAACCTCCGAGGAGTCGATTCCACAGTTAGGTTTGGTGTAAGGCGTGGGAGTTGCTCTAGCGTTACGTGACCTGCTGTGCAGTCGTGGCGGCTTTGGCTTCTCTTGTCTCTCACTTCTTAAATATAATTTCACTTGCAAACAAAAGCAAGTGTTTTGAAATCAAGATAATTGATCGTTTAATTGACTATTAATCAGGAAAACTCATAACAAACCGTTTGCATTTGAAAATCGAAGCGTGTACATTAGATAGATATAGATGTAAATTAATGAGGAGATGTACATGGAATTACTGTTAATGGTACGAAAGCGTAAAACGATTACTCTGAGAGTAGATTCTTTAGTATGGGACGCTATCGAATCAGCAGCCGAATTACAAGGTATTAGCGCTAGCCGATGGTTAGAAAGGTTTGCGTTTGATAATTTAAAACATGTTGGTTTGATACCTCCAAATGAAAAATATTTAGGGGAAACAAGAGGCGGCGACCGTCGTTCAGAAAATTTTAAGGATGGGGAAGAGTCATGATTTACTGATACAGATGACTCATTCAACATCAAACTTACACAACTATTAGAATCGTATGAAAGGTTACGGCTATAAAATGACTCTGATAATCCCCCAAATATTAATAAAACCAGGAGATGGTATTTACGACCCTAAAGTTTGTCGTGACATTACTATTAACCAAACAAACACAACTATCGCGTTAAGACCCCGTACAGTAAGTGACTTTATCAGATGGTTTCATAAATTGCCTGATGCGGTTTTACACGAATGCATGGAACAATTTCACATTTCTGAAATTGAAACAGATAAATTAATGTTAGAGATGATGGCAGAATATCGATATAGTTTTGAAGGTATTGAATATTGGCTAATTAGAAAACATGAAGCACTAACAAATATTGAAATTTATCAAGAGTATAAACATCTAGAATGTGTGGCGGATGGTATTTTAGATAGTTTACAACTAATACTAAAAATATTTGATATTAAGTATTCAAAATACTTTGATGAAATAAAATCAAAAATTATCTTTCCTGAAAAAATAGAATTTTTAGGTGTGGAACCAATGCTATGGTATACTTGTGAATTTTTTGCTTTGAAACAAACATTTTTAAATAATGGAATGTTTGGTAAAGCTATACGTCAAGGAAATTTTTTGATTGATGAACAAATAAAACAATGTAGTGAACAGATTAAAAATTATCAAGAAACCCCAAAAATATTACCTCTAAACGTTTCACATATTCACAAGTGTAATTTCAATCCTAGTGGATATGATTTAGTTCATCATATGGCGAGTGAATTAGCCCGGTTTGATATTGATTTTTACAACGATGTCTACAAACCGTACTTCCGTCATCGCGCACAGTTACTCAGAAAGATTAAAAGAAATCCAAATTTACATCTGTTCTACCTAGGTGAAACAACCAGAAACAAAGGTAAGAAAACAAATGTAACGAAAAAATAAGATTATGAGAAAATAATCAGTACTGAGAAGAGCTAATATCTCTAAAAACAGTTTAGACAAACGTTTTAAAAATTGGTGTTTATAAGTTAATGTTGTGAAATATTACTTTATTAAGTTCAAAAAATCCTTGAAATAGGCTATACATATACGTTTCAAAGATTATCCCTTGCATCTAGTAAACGTGCAAAAATTTTTTGATCGATTTTGAAAATGTTTGAATAGTTTCAGGTGAAAACACCGCCAATCAAAAACCCCACGGGCATTACTGCACACATGGGGCTTGAATTGCGATTTTCCTTTATCACCAAAATTTAAAAACGCACACACGCCTCTTTAGGCGCAACTTTTCATGGAAATTTCTCCTTATAGTTTCTCAAATGCTGTCAATTTACGCAAGGTGCAAGGCTTAAGCCAAAAGCTGAATGATGGGGTTACTCCTGACGAATTCCAACAAATCGATAAAGAAATTAATGAGGTGCAATTATATGTCACCGAGGAGGAAAAACAAAAGATAGAGATGATGTGCAACATGATGGGCATTCCAGCCCCTGTGATGAAAATCAAGCCTGGTGAGGACGAATCGACTGGAGGGAAAGGATTTGCGCCCACCCCCAACCCAAAAAAGAAACCCCGATAATCGTCGGGGTCTAAGGAGGTAATGGAGATGCTAAGCGTTTTAGGCTGCTTGTGTCTCTTCTCTAGATACTTTGAGCCTTCGCTGTCCAATCATTTCTATAAGTTCTGAACGACTCAGCATAAATTCATCAGCTATTTTGTCTAGAACTTCCCATGAATCGTCCGTAACATAAACTGTCTTCTTTGCTTTTTTCTCGCCGTGTTTTATAGGTCTAGCCATGTACACATACTCCTATCACAATAACCATTTTTCAATGATTATAACAGGAAAAAAACTTTATTAAAACAGTTGTCAAACTAGATTAACACCTGCTATAACTAAAAAAGAAAGAGGTGAGCGTCGGGAGACAGCCCACCAACCAAAAAACAAAACAAATCGGGCGATAAAGCCCAAGGTAATTTCATCATGCCACTAGGTTCTAATTCTTCCAATCCGTCAAACTACCAAGAATTTCGTCGTAAATATGTTCCAGCTTTCGATACCAAAAAGCCTGTGGAACGCGAAGAAGACCGCATCGTTGCAGGTACAGCAGCATTAATCATCCAAGGATTCGCAGTCCGTAACATCGTTAATGGTGACACAGGAGAGTCAGTTAGTCGTAAATCATTAGTCTTAGCTTGCCTAGGCTCAGACGGAAAATTCAAAAACATCCCTATCATTCTCAATGAAAATCTTCTAACTCTAGCATTTAAAAAATTAAATCTTGAGTTACCCATCATAAAGAAAGCAAACCCTTTTTCAGATATTCCTGGGATGGAAGGATTTGCAGAAACATACGATATTGATGTGGATAAACTTTATGATGTCATCTACCCAGTACGCGGCAAACTGTACACTGGTTATATGAAGCAACAAAAGTCTAAGCGAGGTGTTTATTACTTTGCTTTAGATTTAGAAACTCTTACACCTGTGATGGTTAACGGAGTGCATAAAGCAGTCCAAAAACCCGAAGAAACTAAGCCTGAAGTCACTGATTTTGATTGGGATGAATAATACCTAAAAATTAAAAATCCCGCTACCTTGGCGGGATTGGTATTTAGACAATTATTCACTTAATTAAAAAATTATGGACGACATATCAGACATTTTATCAGGTTTTGGGGTTGATTTCAACAATCCCGAAACCTTATTTGATAATTATAGCTCTTCCACTACGACCATTGAAAAACCAAATGAAACAACGGATTTATCCGGATTTGGTTTTAATTTAGAAAATCCTGTTTTTGAAGAGTCTGAACCAACGACAAGTGAAACAGTTTCACGAGAACCCGAACCAGAACCTGTTAAAAGTGATGGGCTTAAATCTAATCAATTGAGATGTTCAGATGGTAGTATCATCACCTATAACGAATGTCCAGACCCTAAAACCATCAAGTGTTTCTCTCCAATTGAAATAGAAGCGGGATGGTGTGTAGACCGAAGTAAACTTCAAACTTTTGATGAATTGGTAGAGGACTACACTCAAAAAATGGATTGTTATAATGCCAAACTTAAGGAAACGAAGGAAAAGAAAGGTAAAAAACCCTTTAAGCCAAATTTAGATATTCACGTCTATCAACAAATTGACACTGAATTTAAGTTTATTCAAATTATCTTTGGGGAACAAACAATAGAGGAATTATTCACCCAAGAATCACGGCTACACGTCACAACTCAGATTAATCTATTACCTGGTGAGGATGGTATTACTCATACCTTTATCTTCGTACATCCTCAGTTTGAAGCACAGATAAATGGTAAATTGCGGAGCATGGGGAAAGACCCTCTACCCGTCCTAAGCTGCCAGGATTGCGACGGATTTGATTATCTCAGGTTGGTACTAGGTTGGGATGTGAAGTGCAAACAGGCAACTCAAAAACGGCTTGGATTTATACCTAAGTTTTACCTCACCTTAGCTGCCCATAACGCGGAAGCAGAGCTAAATCTAATATTCCACGGGGAAATGCTAAAACGAGTCGTAGCGCTTCAAAAATCAGTAGGATATGAACGAATTGAGAAGGTCAACAAAGTTGTTAAGTGCATCTGGGAAAAACGAGATAAGTACAAGGGCGATTACACCGTTGATTACGTTTCTCTAGCTCAAGAGGTTCAAATCAATGGCGACACAGAGGGATACGAGAGCAACTTACGAATAGTAGACACTATCAAATCACACAGTGTGGTCAGTCTTGGAAATTTCGCCAGTGCGTCAGGGTACAAGTTAGATGCTAAGGATTTGCTCAGTAAAAAAGATAAAGAAGATATAGTCCTAAGCTTCATGCAACGACCGGGTGATTTTCTAGCGTATTCACTCGGTGATCCACACAACGCAGAAATTCAGTACGCGTTTAAAAACCAAATCAGCGAGATGTCTAAGGACTTGGGTTTTGCGGATAAAACAATCGTCCCATCTCTCACGGTTGGTGGTACGGTCGATTTAATGGATAAGGCAGCTTTAGCAACTTATCTCAAGCTAGGAGATGAGAAAACATCTTGGCGCAAAGCGATCAATGAATATGTTACCAAAGAGTGTCAGCCTTACAGCCCTAAACAATTGGTGGGAAATTCAGCCCATACCCGAGCGTTACTTGCTAAAGGATTCGGAGGACGCATTGGACAAAACCAACCTACTGTAGCTCAAATCCCTCGGGTATTTAAACAAAGAAAATACAAAGGGATGGTAGAAGGGATAGAGCTAAAAGGAATTTTCAAACTCCGAAAAATCAACGGTCGATACGATTGTCAAATCATTGTAGACATTGACATATCTGGTTGTTACGCAGAATCTCAAAGAATGCAATTGTTCTTCTTTGGACGTCCCATTATTGGAGGATTACGAACTGATACTATCAGTAAAAACAAGTACCAAAATCTTCACGATTTACTGGTTGATTTCAATGTTGATGTTGATAGTCTAATCAAATTACGTAACCATCCTATCACTAAGAATACTATCGTCCCGAGAAATATTTGGGGAGAACTACTACCCGGAAATCATTCAATATATATGAATTGTGAAAATTTATCTTGCCCACAGGACATGATAAATTCTTACATTCATCCCACGGTAGAAAATCATGAAATTCTCGCCAAACTCTTAACCGATTCAATGGCAGGGGATAAAGACGCCATTAAAAAAATCAAGCAAGGATACACCAAAATAAATACCCGTGAAATAAAATGTGGATTCGTTGGATATGAGATTCTTCAATGGATATTTTTCATCGCTAGTCCAAAACTAAGAGATGAAATCCTTTACAAATCACAAGTTGTCGCTTTTGCTATTTACCCTAAAAGTGCTCGGATTACCTCAGCGAAAGAAACTCTTCAAGAACAATTTGATGACTGCAAAGAACAATTAGAAACCACTAGAAACAACTGGGAACTTACTAACGAAATAAAAGTCCGAGGTGGTAAAGGATATTTCTACTATGGTGAAATGTACGCTGATTGTCATGCATGGTTCGGGTTTACAATTGGAGATTTGATTCTAAACAAATACCTCAGTAAGCGTAAAGTAGCACAGTGGGTTAAGAAAAAATGTCCACATGACTTACTGTACAAACTCTTCTGCAATACCAAATTTGGAGTCTCCATATCTCCATTATTCAACACCAGTAACATCGTCATAGGTAATAACATTACTGCAAGAGCACGAGTATTAGCTTGGCTGATGGAGAAAGCATTAAACGGATTTCCGACTATAACAGACGGGTGTTTCTTTCTAATCAATCAAATACTATATAGTGGACATGAAAAAATTGATAGTCGCTGTATTAATCCAGATAGTCCAAACTCCCAACTAGCCCAATTTAATCTTAGTTCTAGACCTCTTGAATTCGAGTTTACTGGAGAGGACAGAAACTTTACATACAAATATACCACTAAAGAATGGCTAACTAAAAATGAACGGATATTGTTGTTATGTGATGTACAACAAGTTAACAAATCTACTAAAGTAGTTCAAACTTTTGAAAGTCTACAACCGTTATTTAGTGGCTATTTCAACCCCAACGATGGAAAACTAGACGGAAATAAAACTAATGTCAAACCTTGGGATTATAACAAAGAGGGAAAAGATTTTATTTGTACCCTAGCCAAAAATCATTTAACTAAAACCTTTCCTTTAATGGAAGTACTCACCGTCCCTACTACTAAAATTAAAGTTGTAGCCAAAGACAAAAAATACGATACGTTACCCTCTAGTGAAAAAACTAGTGACATGGTAGATGTTCTAGAAAAACCTAGAAGTGGAATGGCTGATTTTGAAATCAAAAACATCTACCACAGTGGCAGTAATCAGGGTATGGCTAATTACCAACTGAGAAACACTCTGTACACAGTGTCAGTCCCTCCCAATGCTAAATCAGATGATATTAACAGTTACTGTGGTAAAAACGGAATAATACTCTTTAACAGAGTAGTCGAAGAAACTTCGGAAGAATCAAAACAATGGACACACGAATTTAACGAATACAAAAAAACCAATGCCTTTAGAGGATACGAATCCGAAAAACTTCATAGAGGGATTGCAGTTATCGATGACAAGGTAGTCGCAATAGAACGATATAACAAAGAAAATCCGGCTATAGATATGATTAGTCAAATAGCCGATGATCCACATAAAGTAAAACGTCAAAACGTAGCTATCAAGCTAGTATCCTTGTCAATCAACGAGTACAAGAAAAATCATCGTAAATATGATGCTCTTGGTTTAAAACCAGGAGACCAAATGAAACGACCGATTCTCCCGGTTGAATTTTCACCCTCGACCTATAAGTACCAAAATGCCGAACAACTCTTTGGATGGTTAGAAGCCACAACCAAATCAAAAGCACAGTATGGTCAATCGATAGAAGCATTTTTTATTGAATCAGATGGTAGTTTAAACCATCAAAAAATGATTGAATGGGGACTTCAAGCCATTGAAGCAGGTTGTATCGATCCTATTGAAGCATTAATAGGGGTTTTCAAAAAACTTAGAAAATATTCTAAACTCGAAAGAAAACACCCTGAGTACGACCTGTTACTACATTGTAAAGCAGCCTTAATAGGTGAAAAAAATGTACAGGATGAAATTCTCACCTCTATTCAAGAAGAATTAGATAACGATGAAAACATGTCGGACGAAATACTAAATACGGAGGATGAATAAAATGGGAGAAGCTAAACGTAGAAGAACACTAGGATGTAGCATGCCACAACATCAACAACCAAACAACTTTCTAGTGACGAGTCATGGTGTTCTAGGAATTTATAGAGACACAAGAACGCACTTAGATTTTATCGACCCTTTATTTAAAGTAGAGGGATTTGACCTCTCAAAACCTCATACTTTCTTAGAATGGCAAAACTATTTCTTTTCTACAAATCCAGAATCATTTGTTGCTGATAATTTGAAATTTAGTGATGATGTTATCACTAATTCAATTAAAGTAAATAATCTCCACTGTGGTGCATTTTATATCTACCTCAATAAAAAAGAGGCTAAAGGACTAGTACTAGATATGGAAAATACTAAAATTGAAAAATATCTAAATTATCAAGTCACACAAGCTGAATACCTTAAACCAATTAAGCATCTCTAGACCTCCTAACCAGTACTAGACATTCTTCAAAATTCCATGACGCGTTCTACTCCCCCATGCCTGTCCAGCCAGGTGTGGGGTTTTTCTTTTGTGGATCATACGTTGCCCAGTCCACCTCAACCACCCGACCAGCCCGCCCAGCCCATCCAGCCCGACCAGCCAAACAAACCGCCGCTTGGAGTTCGCAGGTCTTTCTAAGTATATAAATGACGATTAATGTTCACATTGTGGCGAACGGAT
>NZ_JCACKO010000082.1:0-21766 GCF_059505445.1 Brasilonema angustatum
CACATACAACGACAATATTATCTCTATCTTATATTTAATTAAGTTGACCTACTTAACGAGTTCCTTCTAAACGAAAACCTCGTAATTGATTAGTGTATCTGTCAAACACAACATAGTAGGGAATACGTAAAATTTGCTCATAAACCTGCCACTTGGTTGGGGGCTTGTTGACTTCCCTGAGAGTTTGTCCTAAGTCTTCCTGTTCTGTACCTGGTGAAAGCAACTCAACGACTAAAAATGGTGCAACTCCCTCTTGCCAAATCACATAACTCAAGCGCAAGTCTTGTTGTTGTTGGGCACGAGATACCCCTAAAACCATATACCAATCAGGTCGCTTGTACCACAATGGATGACGAGGATCGTAGTAGAAATTTAAGTCGGTAGCAATTAAAATTTCCTCGGAGGGATAGTTACTAGGTTGACAGGTTTCGCTGAGTAGTCTAGGTTGAAAAATGTGAAATTCATCTGGCAATCCGGGTTCTCCCACTAATTCACTAGGCAAATCATACATCGTTGGTAAAACTTCCTGTGGTGGACGGGGTGGATCAGTTTGATACATCAGGTGCTACCTCTGACTTCAAGTTGGCAAGGGCTAAGTTAAACTTTGTGGATCAATACCCAATGATCGCAACCGCTGTACCAAAAATTGCGATCGCATGATTGCGGGGGCTTTGCCCCATCGCACTTGGCGCGCCCTATGCCCCAACCAAACGGAGTTTGGTTGCCCCAAATCGGAGATTTGGGGAGAGGGGTTTTGGAAAAACCCCTCTGGGGAAAGAAGGGCGATCGCTTGACATCGGTATCTGTTGTTCTGGCTGTTGCGCTATCACAAACATCTGCTGACACCTGCTGAGTTATTGATTTTATTTTAGTCAGTCGTCATCGGTTAGTTAGTTTCTCCATCTTTCCCCACTCCCCCTGGTGTCCAGATTCGGCTACACTGAGTCTTGGTTTGTTGTGTTGTAAGTTGGCATGGAAATCGGACAAAAAGTTAAAGTCGTTCGTTTGCGCGATCGCGTATCTGCCCCTATTGTCAAAAGACTAGGACAAGTCGGCATCATTCAAGGCTACAAGATGACCGACAGTAGCGGCGTTGGCATAGTGGTCAAGTTTGAGGATAATTTTGCCACTTGGTTTTTTGAAGATGAACTCAAACCTCAGCAGTAGCCCAAAACTCAACCCCCTTTGGGGGAATTCAAAATTCACCCGTCGCGTTCTTTGAGTAGTGCACTCTGCGCTCAAGATCTCTCGCTTCGCGATAGATCTGATTGAAAGTGTTTTTGAATTTTGAGAGAAGTTTGAGCGGAGGTTTCCTCCGTAAGCGATAGCTCCACTCTTACGAGAAGCCGCTACGCGTCTACGCGGAGCGAGGCTCAAATCTATGCCCTATGGCTAACGCCACGGCTGCGCCTAACGGGCACGCTACTCCCTAAGAGGGACGCTGCGCAAACGCTATCGGTGATTTTGAATTTTGAGTTTTGTGCGGTGCGCAGGTATCAGAACTTTGGTGTAAGCTGCCAAAAGAAGCTGAGTGCTAAGTTGGAATTGAAAAAACTAGCAGTAAAAATAGGAATCAAGGTAATGGCCCTGATACTGACATTTTTGGGCAAAGGGAGTAGCGATCGCACAAAAATTGCGATCGCCGCAGCCAAACTATTGGCAAGTCAAGGAAAGCGTGTTCTCCTAGCTGGACAAGCAGAACCAGCAATGTCAATCCTGCTGGGAGTAACTGTTGGTCCTGAACCCCAAGAAATTGCTGCCAATCTGCAAGTCGTGCAGTTCCAAACAGGAGTCCTGCTAGAACGCAATTGGGAGGAGGTGAAAAAACTGGAGGCACAATACCTGCGCACACCCATCCTAAAAGATATTTACGGTCAAGAACTGGCAGTCTTGCCTGGAATGGATAGCGCCCTCGCCCTGAATGCCATTGGTCAATATGATGAAAGCGGCAAATATGACGCGATTATCTATGATGGATCAGGCGACTCTTCCACTCTACGGGTGTTGGGAATGCCAGAATCTGTTAGTTGGTACGTGCGACGCTTTCGCCAATTGTTTATCAATTCCGACTTTGGAAAAGGAATTTCCGAATCACCCTTCATTCAACCACTCATTAGCACCTTTTTCAATGTGAATTGGACAGCAGATAACTTTTCCCAACCCACCAACCAAGTCAATAATTTGTTAGACAAAGCAAAAGCTGCCCTTAGCGATCCTAAACGCATTGCTGCTTTCCTCGTGACGACCAATGACCCTGTGGAAGTGGCTACAGCCCGCTATATCTGGGGTAGTGCCCAACAAGTTGGTCTGATTGTTGGCGGTGTGCTGCAAGTTTCTTCTGACACAAGCGTAAACCTAACACAGGAATTTGCTCCCCTGCCAGTGAGTGTTGTTCCAGAAGCCAAAGGGGGTGACTGGCAACCGCTGATCGATGCCCTACCTAATTTTGCAGCACAAGCGGTACAGGCTCCTAAACCTATAGAAATAGACGTTAACACTCGCCAGGTTCGCTTATTCTTACCTGGCTTTGACAAAAAGCAGGTTAAACTGACTACATTTGGTCCAGAAGTCACCGTGGAAGCAGGAGATCAACGGCGTAATATCTTCCTCCCTCCTGCCTTAAGTGGGAAACCTGTAACTGGTGCAAAGTTTCAGAACCAATATTTGATCATCTCTTTCTAAGCAAGTTAGGAGCTAAAACAGTGAACAGTCAGACCAGTGCCATAGGAGAGTTTCCAACGACAGAACAAGCGTGAGGGAAACCCTCCTATGGCACTTCGTGCCACGCTACGCTATCAGTACTGGCTCCTCCGCAGGCAACTGGCGTATGCGCAAAGCGCACGCCCAGAGGTCTAAAGCGCAGCGGAACCGTTCGGCACGGGGCCGTGCCCGTTAGGCGCAGCCGTGGCGTTAGCCATAGGGCTCAGGTTCTCCCCGATAGCCCTCCGGGTTCCCCAGTCGCCTGCGGAGGGAGAACGCCAGGTGCTACAACGGGGGGAACCCCCGCAAGGCGCTGCTCTCCGCAACGCACTGGCTCCCCTCCCGCAGCGCTGGACTCACCGTAAGGCGTGGCGTTAGCCATAGGGTTATCAATGAACAGTAAACAGTGATAACTGGTAACTGATAACTGATAACTGGCGAAGCAACAACTCATAAGCAAGTACGACTTATGTCTAAATCAACTCCCACTACTCCAGATCCAGATTCACCAGAAGCACTAAACTCGGTAACACCAACAGAGGAAGTCAAAGCTGCTGTTGATCGTAGTGCCAAAACAAGGCAACTGCTAGGTATGAAAGGTGCAGCGTCTGGAGAAACCTCAATTTGGAAAATCCGCCTGCAACTGATGAAACCCATCACTTGGATTCCCTTAATATGGGGCGTCGTTTGCGGTGCGGCTTCTTCCGGCGAGTACACATGGACTCTGGAAAATGTCCTGAAATCAGCAACGTGTATGTTGCTAGCAGGACCTTTGATGACGGGTTACACGCAAACCCTGAATGAATACTATGACCGCGAAATTGATGCGATTAACGAACCATATCGCCCAATTCCCTCCGGAGCAATTCCCTTACCCCAGGTAATCACGCAGATTTTAGTATTACTTGTTGGTGGTATTGGTTTAGCTTTTGTTCTGGATGTTTGGGCAGGTCATGACTTTCTCACGATTACTGTGACTGCCATATTGGGTTCCTTCATAGCATACATTTATTCCGCACCACCTCTGAAGTTAAAACAGAACGGTTGGTTAGGAACCTATGCCCTTGGTGCTAGTTACATAGCCTTACCTTGGTGTACTGGTCATGCTTTGTTTGGTGAACTCAATTGGAAAATTGTTGTTCTGACTGTGGTTTATAGTTTGGCTGGCTTGGGCATTGCCATTGTCAATGACTTCAAGAGTATAGAAGGCGATCGCAAGTTCGGATTAAAATCACTTCCTGTGATGTTTGGTGTCACCACTGCTGCGTGGATTTGCGTAGTCATGATTGATGTTTTTCAAGTGGCGATCGCGGCTTATTTGGTCTACATCCATGAGAACTTGTATGCAGCAATTCTCATACTACTTGTCATTCCGCAAATCACCTTCCAGGATATGTATTTCCTACGCGACCCACTGGGAAATGATGTCAAATACCAAGCAAGTGCCCAACCATTTCTCGTTTTCGGGATGCTCGTTGCGGGGTTAGCAATTGGTCATGCTGGTGTTTAACTGGATACTTTACTAAGTCAGTAGTTAGGAGCAAAAAAAGTTAATAGTTGAGGTAATTTGTCAGCAGTCAAAACAAATAGCTCCTAACTCCTAACTAAAAAATTATGACTTGTAACTTTCGTTAGGATTTGTCGTGTTACAACTATTTTTTCACATCATTCATCTGATTCAGCCGGTGCTCATCCCTGTTTGCTTTGTGAGTGCATGGAGCTTAATTTTTCTTGTTGTCTGGAGTCTGTGGACAGCAGCGCGAGACAGTGTTGGTAAAGCGCAGCAAATGCATCAAATTCCTTGTACAGGCTGCCAATATTTTACTAATGATTACCATCTTAAATGCACTGTTCGTCCCTCTGTCGCCAACACCGAAGAAGCAATAAGTTGTATGGACTATCAACCAATAACTAATCCTATGTTTTATTAGGAATTGTTTCGGTTGTATTTATAAGGGAACAGGGAACAGGGAATCTTATCAAACTTTATCAACTTGACAAACACAAACCACTTTGTTAAATGGTTTTGTGCAGGTGTTTTTTCAAGAACCATGTTAGCTCGCGCCAAGAGTCTTCGGCAGCTAAGCGGTTATAAGAAGAACGCTCGTGGCAGAAAAACCCATGATCGGCATCACTGTAAACCTTCAACGTGTACTCTTTCCCCAGTTCCTTGAATCGAGACTCGATTTGTTGAACGCGTTCGTTAGGAATAAATGGATCGGCATCACCGAAAAACAAGTATACGGGTACTGTGATGTTTGTCACAGTGTCGATCCACTCATCTAAAACCACACCGTAGAAGGGAGCAGCTGCCGCGATTTCGTCCGAGAACTTGCAGGCACTCAGAAAGCTCAGTCCGCCACCCAGACAGAACCCAGTCACGCCGACTCTATCTGGATACACATCTGGGTGTGACTTAACATAAGCCAACGCTGCCCGAAGATCCTCTTCCATCGGCTTACCGAAATCGAGGCGGAACATCATAGCCCTGGCTTGCTCAACCTCGTCATATCCGAATTTGTTGTTGGGCAACTCGCGATAATAGAGATCTGGCGTGAGAACCACGTAACCTTCGTTTGCAATTCGGGCTGCTACGTCTCGAATGTGTGGCGTTAAGCCAAAGGCTTCCATTAGGAGGAGAACAGCGCTCTTGCGATCAGCAACAGCAGGTGTACACAAGAAGGCAGGCATCCGTCTGTCGGGCGTGGAAATCATCACCTCTGTCTGTTCAATTTGCATTTTTTCACCTCTGTCTGTTCGATTTGGGTGTTGCAGTGGAACATTCAACGGCTACTGCTCACTCATTTCTAATAACACCTTTAAAACACCTTTTGTCTGAGCGCGTTCAAAAGCAGCCAGTCCATCACTCAGAGGATAACGAGCATTAATTAAAGATTTTACGTCAACTTTTTCTTGTGCCAACAGTTCGAGTGCAGGTGCAAAAGGACCACAACGGGAACCAATGAGAGTTATTTCATCCACAACTAAAGAAGAGGCATCAAAACTTAGTTTCCCAGCATAAGTACTTTTGAGTACCAGAGTTCCCCGTGGACGCAAGGCACGGTGAGCAAGCGCAAACCCTTCCGAGTTACCAGTACACTCGACAGAAATATCAAAAGCTCTATCAGTCACTGTATCAGCAAAGCCAGTTTTGATACCCCGTGCCTCTAAATGAGCAAGCTTGTCTCGATGACGCCCCACAACCAACAGATCGCAGCCTGTTAAAGCTAACGTTTGCGCCACAAGTTGTCCTAGCTTACCATCACCAACAACAAGCACGCGGTCATCTGGATGTAACTGTACCTGCTGTTGAATTTCCAGCGCTGCTGCTAAAGGTTCGGTAAAAGTTGCCACTTCTGTAGGAATATTTTCAGGTACAGGATGCAAGTTCTCTGTTGGCAAACACAGGTATTCAGCAAAAGCTCCGTTGCGGTTGACAATACCAAGGACAGTACGATTTTCGCAATGAGTCGGTTGTCCGCTGCGACAAAATCGACATTTCCCGCAAGCAGCATTGATTTCTCCTACTACTCTCTGGTTGACTAAGTGTTGTGGTCCTTGTTCAACAACACCGACAAACTCATGTCCTAGAATACCAGTATATGGATAATAACCTCTCTTCAGTTCCAAATCAGTGTTACAGACACCAGCACAGAGAACACGCACCAAAGCTTCTCCTGGTGGCGGTTCGGGAATAGGGATATTAGTTCGTAATTGAAGTTGATTATTTTCGAGCCAGATTCCTTGCATTTTACCTCTTCCTAAAGTGGTAATAAATGTTCAAAATCGTTAAGTCAGCATGAAACTTAAAAAAATGACACAGTCTCTAAAAACTAATTTACAGACATTAGTACAAATAGTAACAGACAGACAAAGGCATTTCCGAAAAAAAACGAAAGAAAGAAAAAAGAAAAAACTATTTTTTTGCCTATTGCCTTTTACTTTTTACTTTCTCCTATGCACCTTGCCTGCTTATCCTCAACAACTAAAAAATTCTTGCCCACCGAAAACTGTTTTATTTCCTTCAAGAGGAGTTGTAGCAAGCAAAGTGTTTGAGGAGCAAATCCCAAATTGGGAGAAAACTTGTGGAAACCCAATAAATTATTTCCCTAGCTTTGAAAAAATGATATTAGAGCTAAAAGAAGTAAATGTTGTTTATTTAGGGGAAATTCATGACAATTCAGAAGACCATAAAAGGCAGCTAGAAATTCTTGAAAAACTTTACAATCAAAATCCAAACATTTCCATTGCAATGGAAATGTTTCAACGACCACTACAAGATGTTGTCAATCAATATCTAGCAGGGAAACTTACAGAAGAAGAACTGGTAAAAAAAAGTGAATATGAAAAACGCTGGGGCTTTCCTTGGGAGAATTATGCACCAATTATTCAGTTTGCAAAAGAAAAACGACTTTCCGTTATCGCCTTAAGCACTCCTTCCGAAATCAGCCGCAAAGTTGCTCAACAAGGCTTAGAAGGCTTAACACCATCTGAACGGAAATTTATTCCTCCTTTATCAGAAATTAAGACAGATAACCAAGAATATCGCAAAAACTTGCAATCAGTCTTTCAACAGCATCAAGCCGCAAATCATCGTAACAGTGGAGAAATTGAAAAATTTTTCCAAGCACAAGTTGTATGGGACGAAACGATGGCAGATGGTATTGCTCAATTTGTCAAAGCCCACCAAAACTATCAAGTTATCGTATTAGCCGGACGGGGACATATCATTTATGGCTATGGTATCCCAGACCGTGTTGCCCGTCGCCTCAAGAATGAAAAATTTATTCAGCGTTCTATTTTACTTAGTCCGCCAGATGAGCCTACTACACGCAAAAATAAGCGAATAGCAGACTTTATTCTTTCTAACACCACAGACGCACAGGGGAATTAACAATAACTGGAAGATTATCTTCGCCGAAAAAGAAAAAAATACAAGAAGCAGTACTACCGCTTAGCTTCGCTGCCTGCGGCACACTCCGAAGGAGTATTTATCAAAACCTTATTAACTTGTGCTGGTAGTTGATTAATAAGTTCTGTTATTTTATTAAAAATTCATACTTTAGATATACAAAAATTACTACTATAGATACAAGATCTTAGTCAGAGTTTCAAACAAGCTCAACCGGAGTTGAGCAACTTGGGAGAGTTTAACGCATATCAGAGAAATCTATCAAAAAAGGAAAATATGACGTCTATTACAGCTTTAGAAAAGACTTTTTACACTATACAACCAGATATTAATGAAGAAGCTGCTAAGATTGCGGCTTTGGTTTTCCCAACAATTCAGTTTCAATTATTTTGCCAAAAAATTGAAACTGAAAGTTTGTCTGTGACTTTCAAAGGAAGACATTTTTCCGAAAATTTTAGATTACAATTTTTCCCAAAAATAAACACTCTGGTTTTATCAGGGTACTACAAAGAAGGGATGGCTCACCTGACTTATACTCCAAGTAATAAATATAATTGGCGTGATGGTAGAGGATTTAAAATAAGCTCTCCTGATGGTATTGGAGAAAAGTTTGAGTTTTTGGCAAATGAGTTTTATCCATTTCTAGAAGAATTTTTTCTAGGATGAGTGACCGAATAGAGAACTCAGAACGGGCTTTGCCCGGCTACGCTAACAGGACTCAAAACTCAGGACAGAGAATTAATAAAGAGTACAAGTCCACAACTTCTGGTGTAAACAGAAAAAAGATTTTCAATAAGACGCACAGCCCAAGAAAAAAAGGTGTCCAAATAAAATCTTAGACCACCACTCTGAAGTCGTGACTTGCACTCTATATTATTTATGGGAATATATTCTTAGCTGCGAAGTTCTGACCTATGTGTTCTTCTTAATGTGCACCTTTAGCTTATTAACCTTCGAGTTCTGCCTTAAATCTTTACCTTTTCGACAAACTGAGCAAAAATCGGAAGCAATTCTCTTCGACTGACAACCAATGTTGGGAAAGAGCGAGTCGTGTAATCTTGTTGTGCTATTAAAGGAAATGGCTCTGATTTGAGCGATCGCCAGCTTCCCCCTGCTGCTTGAACAATCACCCAAGCACCTGCTATATCCCAAACTTTTGGTGTCGCTTCAACACCACCCAGTGTCGCGCCAGCAGCAACCGTCAAGAAGTTATAGCTAGCAACTCCCAACATCCGAATTTTACAGGGAAAGTCTTTTTGTATAACTGAGATGCTGCGCGAACAGAGGTTAAAAAAGTGATTTCCACTCGGATCATCATTGCTGCTATGGATAGGATGGTAATTGCGAAAAGCTCCAGTAGGTAGTTCTAACTCAGGTACACCTCCCCAGTAGCCGTGAAAAGCTTCTCGCAATGGCGGGACAGCAACATAACCAAAAATGGGTGTGCCTTTATACAGTAAACCCAGGGAAATCGACCAAATAGGAATTCCACGAGTAAAGTTAGTTGTACCGTCTAAAGGGTCAATTACCCAGCACCATTCGGTACCACGGAAAATCTTATCATCTTCTTCGCTCAAGATACCGTGATCAGGGAAAGTAGATGCTATCGCATTTCGTATTTCCTGATCTGCCCATTTATCGGCTTGGGTTACCAAAGTGCCATCTGCTTTTTGCGAAGCCTGTACTTGCCCAAAGTCTTGAATTAAGTGGTTTCCCACTCTGGCAGTGGTGGTTTGGGCAAAATCGAGAATCGTTGTCCAAAATTCAGTCATACTTTCATTCTCACGCAAAGACAGCAAGGCGCAAAGATTTTTTGCAGTCTTTGCGCGAAACAAAACTAATCTAGTTCGCTTTCTAAAATTGATGCGATCGCCTGCTTGGCATTTGTTTGAAATTCTCTCACATTTACCCGGTTTAGAAACGAAATCGCCAGCAGCAGGATTGCCGCTTCTAGAGCAAACACTAGTCCATAGGCTAGCACCAGATTAGGCAGAAACTTACGACTCACATCTAAAATGGCACCACCTGCAGCCACCGCTGTTCCTCTGGCTATAGATTGCGCGAGTCCCCAAGCACCAATAAATGTGCCAGCAGTTTCAGCTGCTGTAAGATCTAGCATCAAGGTAACTGCGGCAGTCGTTAAGATACCAGTTGCCAAACCGAACAATAGCAAAGCTAGCTTCAGCAACGCTGGATTAGCAGAAAATCCTGATATCCCAAGTAAAACTGCACACAGTGCCACTAACATACAGCCGAAGCGTGCAGTTTTTTGCTTGCCCAAACGGGGCACAATGAAAAAGCCGGCGATACCATAGGCAATCAGTACACCTATGCCGTAAAATACGTTCAATTTTGTGCTTTCTGCTAGAGGCATCCGAAAAACCTGTCCTGCATACGGTTCTAAAATTGGATCTTGCATAAATAAGCCCAATGTCATCACCACTAAAAAGGTGAAAAATACACCTGTTTGCGGACTAGCTGTTAATATTTGCCAAGCTTTGCCAAGGCTGATGCTGTCTTCTCGATTAGTCACTGTGGAACGAGTGGTGTACTGAGAATATTTTTTCTCCACACCCAAAGTAGCCACCATCGCCAACCCAAAAACAATTGCCGGAACAACAATAAACAATTTGTTAATTGATGCTTGTAGTGTCTCGGGAGTTGATTGCTTGAGCAAGCTGGCACTGATAATTGCCCCAATAATAATCCCCACCATCAGCATCGACCAAACAATACCAACAACTTTGGAACGGTTATTTTCTTCAGAAATATCAACCAGCAAAGCAGCAAAAGCAGTACTGCTAGCACAAATTGCTAAACCGTATAAAGCAAATACTAAAGCTAGAAGAGAAATCCACCCGATTGTTTGGGTTGTCCATACCCAGCCACTAACAACCACAGCGTCCAGTTGCCACAACACCTGCACGGCTAAAAATGAAGCGACAGCAAATATTGCTGCTCCCACCCAAACATAAGCTGTACGGTGATAGCCAAATAGTGGTTTGGCATCGGATATTTGACCAAACCAAACGCGAGAAGGAGAAACAAATAACTGTATTGCCAGCACCACTCCCACCAGCGTTGCTGGAATGGCTATTTCCTGAATCATCACTCTGTTAAGCACCCCCAGAGTTAGGATAGACATCATGCTCAGCCCCATCTGAAATAAGCCAAGCCGAAACATGGTTAGCAGATTGACTTTTGGTGTTGCCAAGGAATTTGTTGGAGAATCGAATAAATCGCCGCTTGCCATAGCTACTTTTTCACTAAAAATTTATAACAAAGAGAATCCTTGGGGCACTCATGATAGGCATTTGCGCACCAGCAAAGATGAAAATATCTCTCTACATTCTGAGAGATATTTTGAGATAAATTTTGCAATACACTGAAAAGTAAAGAAATGTAAAGAAATGTAATTTTGGAAACGTGGAAAGCATCACACTCGGACAAAATGGTCCCACCGTTACACCCCTTTGCATTGGGACTTGGGCATGGGGTGATAAGCTCTTTTGGAATTATGGCAATAACTACGGTGCAGATCAATTGCAAGCAGCTTTTAGTGCAGCTTTAGAAGTTGGTGTCACCTTCTTTGATACAGCTGAAGTTTATGGGCTGGGAGTTTCAGAAGAATTTTTGGGACAATTCTTAAAGAAAACCGACCAACAGGTACAAATTGCGACCAAATATGGTCCTTTTCCTTGGCGATTTTTCGGTCAGTCTGTTGCTGATGCTCTCACAGATAGTCTCAAACGTTTACAACTAGAGCGAGTTCCTCTCTATCAGGTTCATTGGCCTTTTACGTTTTTTATGAGTCAACAAACCTTGATGAATGCTTTGGCTGATGAGGTGAAGCGGGGGAGAATTGAGGCGATCGGTGTCAGTAATTACTCAGCACAGCAAATGCGGCAAGCACACCAAATACTAGCTGCCCGTGGTGTACCTTTGGCAGTGAATCAAGTCCGTTATTCTTTGCTCACTCGCCAGATTGAAACCAATGGTATTCTCAAAACTGCGCGTGAGTTAGGTGTGACAATCTTGGCTTATAGTCCTTTGGCTCAAGGCTTACTGACTGGTAAATACACTGCTGATAGCGCCAAGAATCTCAAAGATGGCAGAAGGATAGACTCCCGTTTTAATAAAGAAGGCTTGCAGAAAATTGAACCTGTGATATCTTTGCTACGCAAGCTGGGAGAAATACACGGGCGTACTCCTGCCCAAGTTGCACTGAACTGGTTAATTGCTCAAGGAAACGTTATTCCTATTGCTGGGGCGAAAACAGCGGAACAGGTAAAACAGAATGCAGGCGCTTTAGGTTGGAGATTGGGCGATGATGAGATCAGGCAGTTAGAAGAAGTGAGCCGTTCTTACAAGTGAAAACAAGCAAGTAAAAAGAAATAAATTATTTCTTTTTACTTTATTTATGAATTTTCCTGAGCAGCTAACATCTGTAAAATTTTCTCTACATTATCCAAATCTCCAACAATGCGTCGAATCGGATGAGGCCAAACTTTAACAAGGGTAGGAGTCGCAGAAACTTGATTGGATTCTGCTTGTTCTGGATTCGTTAAAACGTCAATCACTTTCAGTGTGTAAGGGTTGCCAAGATTTTTTTCTAACAGTTCGTGTAAATTATGTAAAATACGTTCAGTAGCAGCACTATGTCCGGCTACAAATAGGCGGAGAACATAACCTTTTGTTTTTGGTTGGGGTTGTTGGGCGGACATTGTTGGTTGATAATATGAAGGATTTACATCCCAAAGATCAAGCCGCACAACTAAGTCGTGGTCTTCCCAAAGCTGGGGAAATGTAGAGCGATATGTTGTTAATACTAAGTGATCGCACAAGCCCTCCTGCCAAGGTGCAGATTGCCATGCTAGATCGTCAGTCCCAAAAATAGCGTTCAGGACGGCTTGATGTCGCATAACTGCCGGATAAGCTTCGGCGAAAGTTTGTATTTGTTGAGTGCGTGGATTTAACCAATGGTCTATAGTCGCCGTGTAGCAAGGTACTAGAAAATGAGGCGGTTCTGGTAAATCCAGAATTTCCTGCAACGTAACGCACAAATGCAAATGCCATCGACCTTGCTTACTAGGGTCGATGCAGTAAATTAAATCTCCTCCTGGTGTAAACAGCGCAATGCCTTTAAACAGTTGAGGTAAAAGTGGTTTGTCGGATGTCAAGCGCGTGTGACTCCCTTCTCCTTAGAAGACGCTAAACTTAAGTTTCTGCGGGACACGCTGCTTTGTATGCCTGCGTCTGTGTGCTCTACACTCCCCAAAGCGTGCCCTGCCTCCTACGCAGGAATTACGAATTGCGCCTGAGGGCGTGCCCACAAGCCATAGGCATAGGCATGATTGCGTGTGTTTTGTGCATACAGGGGGATTCAAAGTATGGCTTACCGGCACGTTACGCGACCATAATGATCAATTCAGAATTAACAATATATGCCTAAAAGGATGTTAAAGAGTCTTAATATTTATAATTCATAATTCTCAATACTTATATTCTCTCACAAATAATTTTTGCCATTTCACTGGGAGTTGGTGACATTTATAGAAGGAAATTTTGACTTTTGTAAACAAATTCAAAAGTCTTGTCATTTGCATAAACGACAAACCATCTGGCTGGGGATCACCAACTTACTAATTGGTTCAAGATCATTTGTGAATTATGAGGAACTTTCCTTACTTTGATAAGAAATGTTAAGCACACTAGAAGCAATCGAATTTCAAAAAACCTTTAAAATCATTACTTTTTAGTTGATATGCCTAAAGATAGATGTCAAGAACAGGTTTTTTATCAAACTAAGGATTAGATTTGCTCACATAATTGCAAAAGATTAAGTGTAAAGTTTATTAAAAAAACGCTCATTTTATGAATAGGTTTTTATATACTAAATCTTTAATTGTTGATCCCGCTCATGAATGAGCTAGAGATTTCTCAACCTGAATCTTTGTTTTGTTGATTTTGTATTAATAGGGAAAAAGTCATGGCTTTGTCTCAAACATCTAATTTAAGTAAGACACACTCTTTGTTGATGATGAAAAGTTTCTTAATATGGACTTTTACATTGGCAGTATGCTTGTTAGTTATCGGTTTTCCTTTGGTTGTCTTGATGGCTACGGTCGGATGTCTGTTGTCAGTTGTTTTACAATCAGTGATGCCTGTTAGTGCGGTTTTGCTTGTTGCAGGTGGTTTAATCATGTTTAATGTGATGGCAGTTGTAATGGCTGCTGCAGCCCTGACTCTTAAAGGAGTTCATCCGAGCGAAATCAAATGGTTGAGCTGGCTGCATGGAGAAACAGAGAATATTCAAACGATCGCCGTTTATGCTTCTTGCCCATTAACTTGTGAAATTAAACACTAACTATCACTGCTCAATTCGACAAACAGTACATCTGCCCGGTTCAGCCGGGTTTTTTCATGCCTTTTTTGTCCTTTGTCATTTCCGGATGATAGCTATTGACTCATGACTATTGACTAGTGACAATTGACTAATGACAATTGACTAATGACTAAAAAGCAAATTTACATTATATTGGGTACTCGTCCGGAAGCAATCAAACTAGCTCCAGTCATTCAGGTTTTCCAAAATTCCTCAAGTCTGAACACATCTGTTATTTTGACAGGACAGCATCGCGAGATGGTTGAGCAAGTGATGCGGCTGTTCAACCTCAAAGCTGATCATAATTTGGAGATTATGCAACCAAAGCAATCTCTGAGTGATATCACCTGCCGTAGTTTACAAGGTTTGGAAGGATTATTCCAAGAAAGTAAGCCAGATTTAGTCATAGTGCAGGGAGATACGACTACAGCTTTTGCCGCAGCTTTGGCTGCATTCTATCAAAAAATCCCTGTAGGACATGTAGAAGCTGGGTTAAGGACGGATGACTTATTTAATCCTTATCCGGAAGAAGCTAATCGGCGGCTGATTTCTCAACTAACTCAATTGCACTTTGCGCCAACACCTTTGGCAGTGGAAAATCTGGAACGTTCTGGCGTTTTGGGCGAAATTTACCTGACGGGTAACACAGTGATTGATGCGCTGTTAACTGTGGCTGCAAGTGTTCCTGCTTGTAATGTACCTGGATTAGAATGGGAAAAATATCGTGTCATGCTGGCAACAGTTCACCGTCGTGAAAATTGGGGAGAACCACTGCATGATATTGCTCAAGGATTTTTACAGTTACTGGATAAGTTCCCTGACACAGCTTTACTACTACCATTGCACCGCAATCCAATAGTGCGAGAACCTTTGCAAACACTATTGGGAAACAATCCCCGCGTTTTTTTAACAGAACCTTTAGATTATGCTGAATTAGTAGGAGCGATTATGCGATCGCACCTTTTGCTTACCGACTCTGGCGGTTTACAGGAAGAAGCACCCAGTCTTGGAAAACCAGTTCTGGTTTTGAGAGAAACAACAGAAAGACCTGAAGCAGTCACTGCGGGTACAGCTAAACTAGTGGGAACTCAAACCGAGAACATTTTTGCGACTGCAGCCCAATTGCTCTCTGATTCTACTGCTTATGAAGCAATGGCAAACGCGATTAATCCCTTTGGCGATGGTCATGCAGCAAAGCGAATCTTACAAATTGTGCAAAATTACTTGCTGCTTTCCCCAGAAACATCAACCTCACCTCAAGAGCATTTTGGCAATTAGGGACCACCAACACTAATACCAGAATACCCAGAATAGCTATAATTTCCAGAATTTCCAGGATAATATCGTCTTATGCTAACATTACCCACTCCCAGATAACTTAGAGTTTCTGATCTGGCTACTCCATCTGGACGAAGACCAAGACTTGCCTGGAAGTTTCTGACTGCTCTTTCAGTTGAAGAATCGTAATATCCAGTGACTGGAACATTAGCCAAAGCTCTTTGAAGTTCTGCCACAGCTTGACCTCTGGAGCCTCTTCTTAAAGTTATGTTACGGCTATAGCTGTCGTTATAATACGGAGAGTAGCCTCTAGCGCCAAAACCATCGTTAGGATACGGAGGATAATCTAAAGATGGTCTGCTGCTAATGTTGCCGAACCCAAGATAACTAAGAGTTTCAGGTCCCGCCACTCCATCTGGACGTAAGCCGTTTCTTGCCTGAAAGTTCCTAACTGCTCTTTGAGTTAACGAACCATAGTATCCAGTGACTGAAACATTGCCCAAACTTCTTTGAAGTTGTGCCACTGCATCACCTTGGGAACCTTTTCTAAGAGTGATGCTACCGCCAATCCCATTATTATAAGTGTCTTGTGTTGGAACACCGGAAGAAGTGTATTCTTTGTTAGCGCGGGTGTCAATCCAATTAGCAGAAACGTAATTACCTGTAGACAACCGAGCAAATCCATTCCTATATCCTACAACTCTTGGCAATGGTGAGCCATTGGAGTTACATTTGGCAGAGCGATAGCATGTACTCGGACCTGTACGTACATTAAGACAGCTGCCGTTAGTTCTCACAGAGTATCTACCAGGACCGTAGTAGGCGGCTGTTGCTGGTTGAGATTGGGCAAAAATTGCCAAGAAAGCAGTGATAAGCGCGAAACTTAACCATGTAGATTTGAAATATTTTTGCCCTGGAATAGTGAGTTTAAATTCAGGAAGATGGTATTCGGTATCTGCAGTTACCGCTGCATATGCACTATCCATCAGAGAATAAGCAAGATATTCCACAATCTTCTCCTTTGTGCTGAAAGTCATTTGGTGAGTATAGAAGTTTTCTTGTGCTCTTGCCTAGATTTTGTCTAGGTAGAACTTTACTGGTCTATATAAATTGTGACAGAGTATAGAACGAAATTAGAAATTCAAGTGAATTTTTCAAAAACAAAAATCCCTGTCCGCTTGACTCAAACAGACAGGAAAATATTGACCAAGAAAAATATGTGTTGCTAACAGCTTTGTTGCATACAAACTCTGTGAGCCTAAAAATTCTTTTTTACAGCGGTTTCATATAAATAGACCACAAATCGTAGGGGAGCCAGTGCGTTGGAGAGCTAGCGCTGCAGGAGGATCTCCCGACCTAGGCGTCTGGTGTATGCGCAAAGCGCACGACCAGAGGTCTAAAGCGCAGCGAGACCGTTCGGCACGGAACCGTGCCCGTTAGGCGCAGCCGTGGCGTTAGCTATAGGGCTCAGGTCTTCCCCGATAGCCGTAAGGCGTGGCGTTAGCCATAGGGCATCCGGGTTTCCCGGCTTGTTGCAAGAGCGTCTGGTGCAGGAGTTAGCATCTGGCGTTGGGCATTGCTCACAAAAGTTATCTAATGGACATTGTGAGATATTAGTGAGTAATGCCTGCCTTACAAAAAATACTGTAATTAATACACTCCCAAAGCGGATAAGGTTTGTGGTCCAGCCACTCCATCTGCAAGTAAACCATTTTTTCGCTGATAGTTTTTGACCTTATCTGCTGTGATTTGACCATAATATGCGGTTGGTGTGAGTCCCAGAGTTTCTTGTAGTTTTGCTACAGCAGAACCTTGAGAACCTAAACTCAAAGTGTAAGGGCCACCAACACCAGGACCACGGGTGTACCCTTTGCCAGGTTTGTTGCCAATCCAATTAGCACCAACGTAATAACCATTGGATAGCTTAGCAAATCCATTTGCGTATCCTACGACTCGTGGAAGTCGTGAGCCATTACGGTAAGATGCAACAGTCGCACTTGATGAGGTAGGACCTTTGCGAACTAAGAGATCACTCCCTTTTGTCTGAACATAATAGTTGTTTCCTGGACCCTTGTACGCGGCTGTTGCTGTTTGAGCTTGAGTTAAAATCGCTAACAACGTACCGATGAGCGCGAAAGTTAACCACGCAGATTTGAAATTTCTGTTCCAGTTGAATTTCAGTTTCAATTCTGGAAGACTGAATTCTGTATCTTTAGTCGCCTCTGCGTAGGCACTATCCATCAAAGAATAAGCAAGATATTCCACAGTCAGCTCCTTTATACTGGAAAATTCACAAATGCAGAGTTTTACTTCGTTTTTTGGTGAGTCTGTCTAATGTAACTTAGACTACGCTTTATAGTAAAGGATTTTCACTGAGATCATAGTTAAGAAAATATAATTTTTGTAAAAAAAGTGCTGAAGAATGCTGTATGCAAAGCCTCAAGCCTCCGGCTACCTCTCCAAAGGCGGTTCAAAAAAAGCATCACCCTAAAAGAGCAGGCACTCTAGGCGATCGCCTCTTCACAAGCAGCTCTAAAGCAGCATCACCCCAAAAAAGCAAATGTATCTGTAGTATTTACAAGAGTAGAGAATCTAACCTTATTTCCCAAACTGCTTTGAAAAGGAAAAAGTATCAGAACGTACCTGCTCACCATTTCGCCAAACTTCTACCTTGTCAGAACTAACAACATAGGAAAAACTACCATTGTCTGCTCGATACTGAGAACTGCCAACACTCCTAGCAGGAAGGCGTACAGGCTGGGTTGAGTCTTGCTTTAATTGCCCAATATAAAACAACTGACCATTTTCCTGACAGACTTTCACAGAAAGATTTGCTGTTTCGCCTTCAATCACTGTAGTGCCATTGCATTTAGTATCAGCCATCTGAGAGCCAACAGCCACTGGAATTGGTTGCGAAGATGAAACTTGCTGTGGTGTCTGCGCACCAGAGACTTGACTAATTTCGTGATTTGCTTGGAAAGCAACAGTTGTATGACTTGTCATCTGCCGTTGTGGAATTTTTCCTGCAATCAAAGACGGTAATGCCGTCAAAGGATCAACAGCCAAACGATGGTTTTTACGCACTTCAAAATGTAGGTGAGGTGCTGTACTATTACCTGTCGATCCCATTTCTGAAATGACTTGTCCTTGGTTAACCTGTTGACCTTGTTTCACCAAAAGGCGACTATTGTGACCATAAACTGTAATACTCCCATCGGGATGCTCAAGAACTACGACATTCCCTAGTCCCCATTCGTTCCAACCAGCTTTGAGCACTGTACCAGATGCAGCAGCAACAATAGGAGTACCAGTTGCTCCTGCGATATCAATTCCTTCATGTTGATATTTGCGAAAACCCTGAGAAATTATTCCCTGAGTGGGCCAAATTAAATCAGAGGGAAGAGATTTTTGTGGAGTGTTGGAGCTTTTTACTGTCTGAGTCAAGACCTGCGTATTTATACTTAACACAGCAAAGAAAGACGTTAACCCTATCAAGCTATATGTACAAATTTGAGTAATAGTAACTTTTTTCATTAGTTAGAGCTTGTAAGAAAAATGGTTTAGGATGTCTTGAGTTATTTGCTGTTACAGTCTTAAATCAACAACATCAGGAGCAATACAGTTGAGTTAAGACATTTATTTGTTGAGGCGGCACAGGAGCGGGGAGCGGGGTGCAAGGGAGAAAACTGATCCGGCGCGAATAACTTTCTCCCCCTCTCCTGAGAAGAAGCACAGGAGCAGGGAGAAAGGGAGAGAACCAATCCACGCCGATCAGTTTCTCCCCCTCTCCCCGCACCCAAGCGGAGCGGGCATCGTGCCTCTTCCGAACCCTGCTCCCGAGCAAAGCGTGCTCCCTGCTGGAGCAAGGCAAGCAGGGAGCACGAGCAAATTTCTTATCCCAAGCGTATTGACATCAGGAGTGTCAGCATAAGAAAACCGTTTAGGCAGCACCCAGTGCACTAGTGTACCCTTGGCAGAAATCACACCAGTAATTTTACAAACAAAAAGGCTATTAGGAGAGGGTTTAAGGGGGGAGATGGATATTGTGATGGTGTAAAAATTAGCCGCAGAGCCTCTAACTACGTTTAGACAAGTTGACTGGATGAAGGGATAATCCCACGGCGATGAAAACATCGCCGTGGGAGCGTCAAAATGCTATTTTTGTCACTCTTATGTAATACTTGTTTCTACATTATAGGTAATCTTCTGGCGATTCGGCAGTAAGCTAAAATTTTTCCACGGCCTCAAACTTTTTGGCAATCTCACCCGTAGCGTTTGCAGCCTCACCACAAGTGCGCGGTGTTGGGAAAATCTTACCTGGATTTGCCAAACCTTTGGAATTAAAAACTTGCCTTACCCATTGCATAGTTTCTAAATCAGTAGTAGTAAACATTTCTGGCATATAACATTTTTTGTCTGCACCAATACCATGTTCACCAGAAATACTACCACCAACTTTCACGCATAGCTTAAGAATTTCTCCGCCGACTTCTTCCACCTTTTCTAATTCACCAGGAATAGAATTATCATACAGAATCAATGGGTGAAGATTGCCATCCCCAGCATGAAATACATTAGCAATGCGATACCCAGATTTTTGACTTAATGCTTCAATTTGTTCTAGTACATAAGGTAACTGAGTGCGAGGAATTACACCATCTTGTACATAATAATCTGGGCTGACGTGACCTGCTGCCGCAAAAGCAGCTTTTCTTCCTTTCCACAATTTTAAGCGCTGTTCTGGGTCACTCGCAATTGTAATATTCCGTGCACCATTCTTTTTACAAATTTCTGCAATCCGCTGTTTATTTGCCGCAACTTCTACTGCCAAACCGTCAATTTCTATTAATAAAATAGCACCAGCATCGCGGGGGTAACAATTTGTTGCCACCACATCTTCAACAGCATTAATGCTGAGGTTATCCATAATTTCCATACCACCAGGAATAATCCCCGCGCTGATGATATCAGAAACACTAACACCTGCTGCTTCAATACTCGTAAAGTCTGCTAAAAGTACACAAATTGATTCAGCACTTTTGAGAATTCGCAGCGTAATTTCTGTGGCAATTCCTAGCGTCCCTTCGGAACCAACAAACAAACCTGTTAAGTCATAACCAGGCATTTCAGGAATTTGTCCTCCCACATCAACAACCGAACCATCAGGAAGGACGAGTTTCAATCCCAAAACGTGGTTGGTTGTGACACCGTATTTTAAACAATGTACGCCACCAGAGTTTTCTGCGACATTACCACCAATTGAGCAAATGATTTGACTGGAAGGGTCAGGAGCATAGTAAAATCCAGCACCACTCACCGTTTGAGTTACCCAGCTGTTAATCACTCCCGGCTGAACGATAACTTGTTGATTTTCTAAATCTACCTTGAGTATTTGCCGCATCAGAGAAGTGACAATCAACACGCAATTTTCCACTGGCAACGCCCCACCAGATAAACCCGTACCAGAACCACGTGCTATGAAGGGGATGGAGTGGCGATCGCATATCTTCACAATCTCTGCAACTTGTTCTGTCGTCCTCGGTAACACCACCACAGCTGGACGTTCGCGATAGCTGGTGAGTCCATCGCACTCGTATGTGATGAGTTCCTCGCGGCGTTGTACGACACCATTTTTGCCAACGACAGCCTCAAATTGCTTGACGATGGGTTTCCAGTTGCGTTGTTGTTTATCTTGGGTAAGCATAGGCGGTTTTTCCAAGGGAGAGAACTACTTTGCCGACTCCCTATAAACATATTGTTACAAGAATTGCACCTAAAACGGGAGTCAAGAACAATATTGCCTATTCTGATCTGACACCCTAAAGCGTTGTTTGCGTTATTTGGGCGATAAGCCCGCTTGCTTGACGCAAAGCGTATCGCCTCTGGAAACATTTGCCAGATGAAAGCAGGAAACGCTTGGAGTCATAACTATAGCAGTTGCCACAATTGTTAGGACATTTCCCTGTTCCCTGTTCCCTGTTCCCTCTTAATCAAAATACGATGTCCTAAACGATATGTCTGTTGCTATACTAAACACATTTTTGTACAACCTCCTTGTTTAACGACTGTTCTGTCACGGTTGTACATAAACCAAGCTCCTGTATCTCCCTCATCTACTAACCTAGAGATATCACTTTTAATTACTAAACAAACTCATGGTTGAGCAATTTTTAATCAATAATGATGATTATTATGTACCAGACGCTAACCAGTTAATCACTGAAAATGACACGCCTGTGGATAATTTTGCCTCTGCTAAACAACAACGCCTTTTAGTTGGCTCTCTTTACAGTTCTTTACAAGGTCAAACTTTTCTCGCCGAAGCCAATGTCGGCGTTTACTATACAGATCTTCAGCCTTCCATAGTACCCGATGTCTTCCTCAGCTTAGATGCTCAAGTTCCTGAGAATTGGTGGGAGAAGCAAAACCGTTGTTATATCAATACCTTCGCCAAAAAAAGAGGATAAATATCTCAATCCCAAAACCTCGAC
>NZ_JCACKO010000083.1:0-3690 GCF_059505445.1 Brasilonema angustatum
TGGTGAGTTTATTTACGGACTGATTACCGAGATTCACTCACAACGAATCGCACCAATCAATATTATCTTGCCATCTTGACGACGCATAAGATTTTCCGGCTTGATATCTCGGTGGATAATATTTTGCCTGTGAACAACTGTTAGAATTTCTAAAATCTCTCGCAAAAGTTGAGTGACTTCCTGTTCACTCCACCTCTTACCAGCTATAACTTCACTACTTAAATCATTTCCTTCAATATATTCCTGCACCAGATAGAATTCACCATTTTCCTCAAAGTGAGCAAACAGCCTAGGAATCTGGTTGTTTTCACAACCTAATTTATATAAAACCTGTGCTTCACTTTCAAACAGTCGTCTAGCTATTTGTAAAACAGCTGGGTTCGGGTCTTTTGGTTTAAGATGTTTGACAACACACAATGGATGTCCAGGTAAATCCAAATTTTCTGCCAGATAAGTATCACCAAAACCACCATTTCCTAGCAGTCTGACAATTTTGTAGCAATTACGGAGAACTGTACCCACAAACATCAGGTTTTTTCAATACGCGATGGTCTTATTTTGCCAAATTGCTTACTGAACAAGCTAGCGAGCAATAAAAGTGTACATTTTCTTGCCGAGCTTGGGAACCTCACCCTGCCCTGTCGGGCATCCCTCTCCTTATAAAGGAGACTTGGGAACCTCACCCTGCCCTGTCGGGCATCCCTCTCCTTATAAAGGAGAGGGAAAGTGCGATACATGGGTATAGTGAAAGTGGATGCTACTTTGAGATCATTTCTCGTTCCTTGCCTAGTTTGGGAACCTCACCCTGCCCTGTCGGGCATCCCTCTCCTTATAAAGGAGAGGGAAAGATTTTAGCGCAGCTAAAAGCGAGGGTGAGGTTCCTTCTAATATCAGGTAATCACAGTTGGCTTATCCATTCCAGTCAACTTATGAATCTGGGCAATATCGTCTGCAATCGTGATCAGTTCCGCCAATGCTTCTTGTGGATCAAGATTCTGCTTTGCTGGGTCGGGTTCGTAGCTTTCTAAATACAACCTGAATGTTGCGCCTTGTGTACCTGTACCTGATAGCCGGAAGACAATGCGCGAACCATCGGTGAAGCCAATGCGAACACCTTGCTTTTGACTAACGCTACCATCAATTGGGTCGGTATAGCTGAAATCGTCAGCATACTCAACTTCATAGGAACCATAGCGCTTTCCTTTGAGTGTTGGCAGCATAGCACGCACACTTGTTATGAGAGTATTGGCGCGATCGCTATCAACTTCTTCATAATCATGACGCGAGTAATAATTACGCCCGTAGGTTTGCCAATGTTCTGTGACAATCTGCTCTACTGATTGTTGCCGCACTGCTAGAATATTCAGCCAGAACAACACTGCCCAAAGTCCATCTTTTTCGCGGATATGGTTGGAACCTGTGCCAAAACTCTCCTCACCGCAAAGGGTTGCTCTATCTGCATCTAACAGATTACCAAAGAACTTCCAGCCTGTGGGAGTTTCATAACATTCAATACCGAGTTGTTTTGCCACACGGTCTGGTGCTTGACTCGTAGGCATTGAGCGGGCGATACCTGCTAAACCAGAGCTATAGCCAGGAACCAATTTCGCATTTGCTGCTAATATAGCTAAGCTATCGCTAGGAGTGACGAAGAATTGGCGTCCGAGAATCATGTTGCGATCGCCATCTCCATCGGAAGCAGCACCAAAGTCAGGCGCATTGTTCCCAAACAGAATTTCCACTAAATCATGAGCATAAACAAGGTTGGGGTCAGGATGTCCACCGCCAAAGTCTTCTAGGGGTTTACCATTCGTCACAGTTCCCGACGGTGCGCCCAGACGTTCCTCAAAAATATTATGAGCATAGGGACCCGTCACAGCATGCAAAGAGTCAACACACATACGGAACTGTCCATTGGTCACCAGTTGGCGGATGCGGTCAAAATCAAACAGCGACTGCATCAATTCTGCATAGTCTGCGACAGAATCAATCACCTCCACCGGCATATCGCCTATTTTGACCTCTCCTAAAGTATCAAGATTAACATCAAGAGCCTCAACAATTTTGTAGCTATTAATCTCTTTACTACGATTATAAATGGCTTCCGTGACTTTTTCTGGAGCCGGTCCACCATTGCTAATATTGTACTTTATACCAAAGTCTCCATCTGGTCCACCAGGATTATGACTGGCAGAGAGGATTATACCACCAAATGTGTCATACTTGCGAATAATAGCAGAGGTAGCCGGGGTAGAAAGAATACCGCCTTGACCGACGAGCACTCGCCCAAAGCCATTAGCGGCTGCCATTTTCAGGATAATTTGAATTGCTTGACGATTGTAGTAACGACCATCGCCTCCTACAACCAAAGTTTTGCCTTGATATCCTTCCAGGCTATCAAAGATCGACTGCACAAAGTTTTCCAAGTAATGAGGCTTCTGGAAGACTGAGACTTTCTTTCTGAGTCCAGAAGTACCTGGTTTTTGGTCGGTAAACGGTTGGGTTTGTATAGTTTTGCTAACCATCGCGATATTTGAGGCAGAGTTAACAACAAGAATTGCTTGATAGTCCTAACACTACTTAAGCAGATGTTGCTGCAACAACCTCCAGCTGAATTTTAATTTCCTTCTTCTGGTTGAATCTCTTGTAGCTTGAATCTTACTTAAGCTAGGTTCCGCAAAAGTGTCAACTAGCGATATGTTTAGGTATCTCGCCTAATAAAGAGATTTACAATGGCTAATAATAAATTTTTCCTGTCTTCTCTTCCTATTTTCCAGGCAAAAGGGATACAGAAGTTATTCACCACAGCGATATTGGTGTTTGCTGTAGGTTCCCCGTCTTTATCTGTTCAAGCAGCTCAGTTAAATGAGAACCATTTCAACAATGGTTCTGGACAGCAAAGTTCAGAACCAGAGATAAACACAGTTGGAGAGCAACCCTTAGTAGTTGCTCAAAGATACAACAGACGACCCCGAGTTCGCAGAAGAATCATAATAGGACCTCGTCGGCGATATCGTGTTCGACCAATTCGGCGATCGCGTGTTCAACGAGTGTATCGACCAGTTCGGCGATACAACAGATATGGAGGTCAACGGGTGTACGTACGTTGACACTCTCACGGGTTTATGTTTTTATAGCCGGGGTTTAAATCTCCGGCTATCTTACAATTTTTAATTTTGTTAGCGCAGCGGGACGCAGTCCCGGATTGAATTCCAAGGGAGCGGTATTAGGCTTCACGCACCCATTCCAATGAAGGCTTCCGCTGCGATTTTACACAATCCTGTAAATATAAATTAATCAAGCTTTGGTAAGAAATCCCTGTTTCCTCAGCTAAACCCTTAAAGTAGTCAACAACATTCTCTTCCAGCCGAATTGTGACTTGCTTCTTAAGCTTCTTGATATAAGGGTTCTTCACAGATTGGGAGAAATCATACTCATCTTTCATAAAAGAAAACTCTGATATTGTTGTTGCTCTGCCTTCTTTGCCCTACGAGCCGAAAAGATCCGAATGGTTTGTTCATCTTCTTTGTATACATGGCAAACCACTAATAATGTATATCATAATCAAGTTGCGATACGCGCAGCGTCAAGCGTTCGACTGAGCGCTCCATCTTCTCAAACAAAAAAGGCCTAATACCGTTTCACTTTAAGGTTGATACAAATAGGCAGCAGAGGAGCAGAGGAGCAGAG
>NZ_JCACKO010000084.1:0-6552 GCF_059505445.1 Brasilonema angustatum
GAGCAGGGAGCAGGGAGCAGGGAGCAGGGAGCAGGGAGCAGGGAGCAGGGAGCAGAGGAAGCAGGGGAGAATTACCAATTACCAATATCCTTTCGGTTGCAGGGTTATGTTGAGTTACAAGATATTACCTTTGGCTATAGCCGTGTGGACGATCCTTTGATTGAGAACTTTAGCCTAACTCTCAAGCCGGGACAACGAGTGGCGATCGTGGGGGGGAGTGGTTCTGGTAAGTCTACAATTGCTAAGCTAGTTTGCGGTTTATACGAACCTTGGTCTGGGGGAATTTGCTTTGATGGCGTACCGAGAACTCAGATTCCTCGCTCTGTTTTGGCGAATTCTTTGGCGATGGTAGAACAAGATATTTTTCTGTTTGGTGGGACGGTTCGGGAAAATCTTACCTTATGGGATTCAACAGTATCACAAACTGATTTGGTGCGAGCTTGCTCTGATGCAGTCATTCACGATTTAATTGAATCTATGCCTGGGGGATATGATACAAAGCTGATTGAAGGAGGAATGAACATCAGTGGTGGACAGCGCCAACGTTTAGAAATTGCTCGTGCAATGGTTCGGAATCCGGCGGTATTGGTTATGGATGAAGCGACTTCGGCGCTGGATGCTCAAACAGAATTGATTATTGATAGGAATTTGCGGCGACGTGGTTGTTCTTGTATTGTGATAGCGCACAGACTCAGTACGATTCGCGATTGTGATGAAATTATTGTACTGGAGCAGGGTAAAGTGGTGCAGCGGGGTACGCATGAAGAGTTATGGGACTCAGGGGGGAAATATGCTAGCTTGCTGCGTACTGAAGAATGATTCACCCAAGCCTGCTTTTTGGCGGGAGTTAACTTTTAGAAATCAACGAATTGTCTGAATCTCGACAAATAATCAGGACTTACGCAACTGGTACACAGGGTGACAGGTTGCGATCTTATGCATATCCTAGGTGGAAAGGGTAGAATCTGGTTACTTTGATCAGAGCGATAAGCCGAAGGCTTGACGCTCCGCGTATCGCCGTTAGTAGGAGGGGAGTGATTGGGGAAAGGGGCGGTCGCGATAGGAATAAGACGCCAGCTTGAAACGCAAGCAAAAACGCAACGCAAGCCATGTTTGGTGAGAGAATAAATTTGTCGCTGCTTGAATCGTAAATAATTTAGGACTTACGCACGCGCTACTAAAAACAGTGGGTTGCGATTGCTTCCCAGAGCAATACACGGCTGTAGAGACGTAGCATGCTACGTCTCTACATTATGCGTGGCAGTGTATATGATTCAAATGAAAACCGCTATATTTTACTCACTTGATGGCAAAATAGTGTCAGTCATTATCCATCAATTCTTTGAGGTGAAAATTAGTCGCTACAGGTAGAGAACATCCTTCAGTATTATCAGTCAGAGAGCAAATAGCATTTGTCGTTGTTTCAAAACAATTTGACAACCCAATTGTTTTTAACAATCCGGAACGTTCTAATAGTTGTTTGACTTGGGGTTGTAAACCTGTGAGAATTAAGCGGCAATTGTGGCGTTCCAAGTCGTGGTAAATATCTTCTAGGGCTACTAATCCAGTGGTATCCATATCTGGCACAAATCGCAACCGCAGAATTAAATACTTCACTTCTGGTTGATCTCGGACAAAGGTAACAAACCTTTCCGCAGCACCAAAAAATACCGGACCATCTACCCGATAAACAGCAATTTCTTTGCCTAATTCCAGAGGAGTACCTGGGGGAAACACTTCAGTTTCAGGTACTTTGACAAGGCTCAAATTGCTCATCCGCTTGATAAACAACGCCCCGGCTGCAATTAATCCCACCTCAACCGCTAGAACCAAGTCAAACAAGATTGTTACCAACCAGGTAAGAATCATGACACCAAAGTCGGAGTAGGTAGCATGTATCAATAAGCCAATGGCTTTCCATTCAATCATCCGCACACTAACCACCATCAAAATGCCAGCAAGTGCTGCTAAGGGTACTTGCGCCGCCAAGGGTGCTAAAGTTAACACAATAATGGCTAAGGCAACACCGTGAATGACGCCAGAAAGTCGGGTTTTCCCGCCAGAACGGACATTGATAACAGTACGAGCGATCGCACCTGTTGCGGGGATGCCACCAAAAAATGGAAGAATAATATTTGCCAAGCCTTGACCAATTAATTCGCGATCGCTATTGTGTTTCTCACTCACCGTCATACCATCAGCCACCACCGCCGACAGCAATGATTCAATACTTCCCAGTGCAGCCAAAGCCAAAGCCGGATTAATTAGTTCTCGAATCAGGCTAAAATTATTCCAGTGAGGAATACCTTGGGGCATGGGTAAAGATTGAGGAATGGCTCCAATTGTTGGCACATGCAAATGAAAATAATAAGCGATCGCTGTCGCCAACACTAACCCCACTAAAGAACCTGGTATTGTAGTATTAACCTTGGACCACAAAACCGTGGTTGCAATCACCAGCATTGCCAGTACAACTGCTGCCCAGTTTGCAGCTTCTACATGAGTTACAGTTTGCCAAAGTCCCGGCAAAAAATGTTCGCTACGCGGCAGTTGTAAACCAAAGAAATTATTTAGTTGACCACAAAAAATAATCACGGCAATACCATTAGTAAAGCCTGCCGTCACTGGATAAGGAATAAACTTTACTAGCCGTCCAAGTTTGGCAACCCCCAAGGCAATCTGGATAATCCCAGCCATTACCCCAGCAATCCAAACTTTCTCAATGCCGTACTTAGCGACAATTCCCACCAAGATGACAGCCATTGCACCCGTAGGTCCTGTAATCTGTACCGGCGAACCCCCAAAGATTGCTGCTACAATTCCCGCCACAATAGCGGTGTAAAGTCCCGCCTTTGGTTCTACTCCACTTGCCACCGCAAAGGCTAAAGCCAAAGGCAAGGCTACCACAGCTGCTGTCAGTCCTCCCGTCAAATCGCCGCGCAGTCCACTAAACCAGCGACTCAGACGCAAAAGCTGTGGTTCTTCGAGGATATCAGAAATTGCCATATTGTCCGTTTCAACTCTCATACACAATTTATTGATGCACAGGTGTTATTCCATTCTTTCCAATGCCTTGCAGCAAGAAGTTTGCACAGGTTTTTTGGAGTATTTCCTGCCTTTTTTGCCCTTTGGCTTTAATAACTGCTTAATTTGCTGCATAGCTAAAGGAGACGGCTTGACACGTCTATTTATCCAACTATTTCCTGTCGGGTATGTCAGTCCCAAAAATGCTACAAATTATTCCTGAGTCAGCGCTGTTTGTGTGCCAGGTTGACCAATTAGTTGCCCAACTTGTGTCTGGTCAATGACTAACTCTTTTTTTACATTCATCTAGTAAATCCCTGCTAATTGATGTAGCAAGTGATATATCGCTATTTATAGTAGTTGTGTTTTTTATAACCGTCATTAGTAAAATTTTACTGTTTATCTAAAAGGTATAAAACATAAGTTTCTTCATTTTTTGAATCAAAAAACCTTGATACACATAGGGTTCATATCGTTGTCATAACCTAGAAGATTGTACCTTAACTCAATTTTTAGAAATCATTTTGGAGTGCTATATGTAATAATTGATTCGGACACTCTTTAAGTAGAAATCACAGATTTTGGAGGATTTTATGAGTCATCCCTTTGAGCTAGAACTATCTGACCTGAAAGCGATTGAGCTAGATTTTGAAGAGCAATTGACAGATGAAGAAGCTCAAAACATTCATGGCGGATCTCAAGCTACGACTAATTACGTCACTGCTACTGTGGGTGAGGCAGCAGAAGAGGGTGGCGGTCATGTTGCTACGACTCATTACATTACTGCCAAAAAGGGTGAAGCAGCAGAAGAGGGTGGTGGTCCGCACTACTAGGAAGACAGCTTGATGATTGCGCTTTCATCTAGAAGTGTACATCCTGTTATCATCTTATGGCGAAAGCAGATTTATTTCATTAAGAAGTAGCTGCTTGTTAAGCTCATTCTCAAACAAGAGCGGTAATGTTCCCAGCTTATCTACTCAACTGTTACCCCTTTGTATAGTGATGAATATCCTCATCTTAGGTAATTCTTTTGATGCCCATGCTTCACATGTGAAAGATGCCCTCAGACAAGCGGGTGCAGTAGTAGATTACTTGGATACTCGTTTATTCCCTACTCAGATACAAATTTCTTGGCAGCCCAATACTCAGGCTGGATGTTTTACTCTGCCAGGGGGACGTCAGTTAAATCTTGACGACATATCAAGCGTTTATTGGCGGAGTTTCTCTGCTCCTTACATTCCATCCTTGCAGCAGTCGGAACGGCAACAAATTGCTTTCAGTGATGCAATGAGTGTACTGCGCACAATGCTCCAAGCGACACCAGTTTTCTGGGTGAATTCCTGGCAAGCTTACCAATTCCACAAGGAAAAACCTTTACAACTCAACTCAGTTAGGCTTCTTGGAGTCGAAATTCCCACCACATTAATTAGCAATAACCCAGAGCAAGTTATTGAATTCTGTAAAAGACAGTCAAAGACAATTTTTAAGCCAGTGTACGGTGGAACACATACTCAGCTGGTTACAGACAAACATTTAGAACTTGAGCGACTGAATTTGGCGTTACGCCTTTCTCCGGTAACTTTCCAAGAGTATATTCCTGGTACTAATATCCGCACCTATGTAATTGGCGACGAGATATATTCTGCAGAAATTCGCAGTCATTCTCTAGACTTTCGTGAAGATTCACAAGCACAGTTGATTCCTGTGAATTTGCCTGAAGCTATTGAGCAACAGTGTCTAGCTATTACTAAAGCATTGATGTTAGAGTGGACGGCGATTGACTGGCGTTTAAAACCAACAGGTGAATACGTATTTCTAGAAGCTAATCCCAGTCCGATGTTTATACATTTTGAGCAACAAACTGGCTTTGGAATCACTCAAAGTTTAGTTAAGCTTTTGTTAAAAACGTCTAAGAACTGAAGTCGTATGTTGTGAAATATCTTTTTGTTTACCCTCAAATGGATCTTGCATCACAGCCGTCACCAAATCCAAGATTTTTGAAGCTTTCTGAAAGTCTTGCTTAAAGCACCAATTCTTATCTTCTTTGAATTTAGAGCTAAAACCAGGAGTGCGATTCACTACAACTGGCTTAATTTCCTCAGCTTGGGCTTTCTTTTTCTTCTTCTTGTTCAATCCCCAACTCCTGCTGAAGTTCTGCGATAGTTTGAGGTTGAATCTTTCCTGTTTTTGACTCTTCTATTGCATCCAGTAAGTGACGTGCATTTGCAGGCGATGTCTAACGACAAGCCGCTGCGCGTCTACGCAAAAGATAAACCGTTTCAACCAAACTCACTAAATCTGACTCAGCAATCAAGGCTACATTTTCGCTATCACGACGATTGATGATATACACTTGATGATTTTCTACGACTTGGTCTAACAGCTTAAAAAAGTCATTTCTGGCATCGGTTGGGGATGTGATTTTGTAGGGTAGCATCGATTTATGTACAAACTTCTGTACATATATTCTAAATGGTCAATCATGTTGCTGACAACTTCCAAAAAAAAGAATCTTTGATGGGACACTTTCGTCCGCACTCTTGCGCCCCTTAACCCAAACCAAAACCAGCTAGCAAGTCTTACTAGGGAAGTAAGCTGCTAGCTGGTCAACCTTTCTTGGGTAATTCAAAGTTTAAAATTCAAAATCAAAAAACACTTATCATCTTAAGTTTTAAACATTTTAAGTTTTAAACATTGAATTTGAGCGGAAGCGCAAGTGTATCCAATATAAAGGAGGTGGAGAAAATTGTAAATCAGTTTACCACCAAAGCATTGAGCGTTGTGATCAAGGTAATACGGTATAATTGCATGGTACTTTTTCCCCCTTCCTCAAACGGTACTGCCTTAAACTAACCCACCTAACGAACCTCCAACACTTACAATAAGATTCTTTCCTAGATTATTTAAATTATTTCCGTTATTTAAAACACCTATTCCATCTCCTGGATTATTACTTGCTATATCTCCAACATTTACTAATGATCCACCACCACCAGAAATTGCCATTAAATCAGCATCATTTAGTTCGTCTTGCAATTCCCAATTTACAGATGCTAATGCGTTGGTTGCGGTTTCAATTGCGTTAAGTGCGTTCATTTTTTTAACCTCAAGTTTTGTGTGTTTTGACTTTATATTTTAAACGTTGAATTTGAGCGTAAGCGTGAGTGCTAGGTATCGAAGGTAAAAGAGGTGGAGAAAGTTGTCGATAAATTTACTACCGAAGCATTAAGCGTTGTGATCGGCGTTATACGCTATAATTGCATACTACCTTCTCCTCCTCCCCCAAACGGAAGTAACTACCTTATAACCCCCCTAAAACACTTACAATAAGATTTTTTCCTAAATTATTTAAATTATCTCCATTACTTAAAACACCTATTCCATCTCCTCCATTATTACTTGCTATATCTCCAACATTTACTAGTGATCCACCACCACCAGAAATTGCCATTAAATCAGCATCATTTAGTTCATCTTGCAATTCCCAATTTACAGATGCTAATGCGTTGGTTGCGGTTTCAATTGCGT
>NZ_JCACKO010000084.1:6652-20761 GCF_059505445.1 Brasilonema angustatum
GATAAATTTACTACCGAAGCATTAAGCGTTGTGATCGGCGTTATACGCTATAATTACATGCTACCTTGTCCTCCCCCAAACGGGAGTGACTTACAAAACCTTTATTATTGCATTCTTTAAAGCATCATTTAAATTATCTCCATTATTTAAAACACCTATTCCATCTCCTCCATTATTACTTGCTATATCTCCAACATTTATTAGTCCACCACCACCAGAAATTGCCATTAAATCAGCATCGTTGAGTTCGTCTTGCAATTCCCAATTTACAGATGCTAATGCGTTGGTTGCGGTTTCAATTGCGTTAAGTGCGTTCATTTTTTTAACCTCAAGTTTTGTGTGTTTTGACTTTATACTTTAAACGTTGAATTTGAGCGTAAGCGTGAGTGCTAGGTATCGAAGGCAAAGGAGGTGGAGAAAGTTGTCGATAAATTTACTACCGAAGCATTGAGCGTTGTGATCGGCGTTATACGCTATAATTGCATGCTACCTTGTCCTCCCCCAGTACCTTGTCCTCCCCCAAAGGGGAGTAACTTACAAAACCTTTATTATTGCATTCTTTAAAAGATTATTTAAATTATCTCCGTTATTTAAAACACCTATTCCATCTCCTCCATTATTACTTGCTATATCTCCAACATTTATTAGTCCACCACCACCACAAATGGTCATTAAATCAGCATCGTTGAGTTCGTCTTGCAATTCCCAATTTCCAGATGCTAATGCGTTGGTTGCGATTTCAGATACGTTAAGTGCGTTCATTTTTTTAACCTCAAATTTTGTGTGTTTTTGCTGTTTTTGCTTGTTTTCGCTGTTTTGGAGTCTATGTTTTTACAATAACCGAATTTTTGCTGAGTTCCTATCTATCTATGTAAGTATTTACGCTGATTTACATATCTATATAAATGTGGACTTACATATCTATATAAAAGGGATTTACATAGTTACATAAATATGATAATAAAATGTGCTTTTTTAGTCTGAAGTCTTCCGTACATACGTACTAATATAGCTTGAAAATCTTGCTTTACAATCAATTTTTCTTTCCCCCCGTTTCCATTGGAGTCTCCTCCACCAGACGCCGCGCGTATGCCTAACGGCACGCCTTACAGCGAACGCATGATTGCGTGCGCTTTGCGCTTACGGAGTAAACCTCCGCTCAAACAACTCTTAGCAACGCACTGACTCCCCTTCTAGAGGCAGGCTTATAACCCTCTTTTAGCCCCTTTTTAAGGCTATCTATTACCCGGATCTTTCTTAATATTTGCGAGAGTACTCGCTCACCACCCACCAAACCCTGATACTCCGTTACACATTCCCAATAAAAATGCTCTTTTCCTAAGAAGCATGAGTGGTCAACGGAGGAAACCTCCCTCCGGGTATCTCCTTCAGAGACGCTCCGCGTTCGCCCTTGGCGTGCGCTTTGCGCTTACGCCAGTCCCCCAATCTCCTGCACAGACGCTACTTTGAACGTGACGGAAACCGGAGCCACTGCGCTGCCTCACCGCTCAAACAACTCTTGACAACGCACTGGCTCCCCTTCAAAAGCTATCCATTATCCGGATCTTTCTTAATATTTGCGAGAGTACTCGCTCACCACCCACCAAACCCTGATACTCCGTAACACATTCTCAATAAAAATGCTCTTTTCCTGAGAAGCATGAGTGGTCAATTGTCAAGTCTTGCCGAAAAGTCAATCAAAATAAACTTTGTATAGTAAGCCTTTCAGGATTGTTAAGAAAGATCTGGACAATGCATAGCTTTCAAAAGGGGGGCTTATAACCCTCTTTTATCCCCTTTTTAATGGGTCGCCGCAGGCGGGGGGATCTTAACCGAACCGTATTGTGGCGGGTGGGGTATTTCAGGATTTATAAGTGATTAAGCGAACTTGATATATAGCATTTAAGTATCGATTAGGACATGTAGATATGAAAAAAATACGGATATCACGATACTTTCAAGCCTGTTCCCTGTTCCCTGTTCCCTGCGCTGCACTGAGCGCGGTCGTTGTGTTCCCTGCTATAACTGATAACTGATAAACCAAAACCAGCTAGCAAGTCTTACTGGTCAAGTAAGCTGCTAGCTGGTCAGAAAGTTATTATAATGTTAGCTAGTGTCAAGTGCCAATTGACACTTTGGGAGCAGTGCCAGGTATCTAAGTACTGGGTAGGGATTTTGCCAATATCATGAGCGAGAAATTTGAGATGTAGGAAATAAAATAATTGCTACTTAAACTAACCAGAAATTTAAGTGCGATGGCATGATAATTGACTTAAACTAACCAGGAATTTAAGTACAATTGCCATGATAATTGTTCCAAAGTGTTTACGCGGAGCGTCAAGACTCCGGCTTATCGCCATGATAATTGTCCAATCAGATTTTTCTTAGATTGCTTACCCTACACTGCTTTAAATCAGCGTCTTTTAGCTAATAAAACCGCTTTGCCCTGTTGAGTGGAAGTAGTAGAGAACTTTATCACTGCTAATCGAGCATTGTGTATTTGATGCACGTTTAGGCATTATATAAAGTTATTGTGGGTTACTTCCCAAAAGTACCAAGGGTAGTAAGTAAAGCACCCACAGGAGGAATAATAGGCGTAACTCCTGCACCCAGAGTAACTAGAAGATCATCAACAGCAGTACCAACAGATCCACCGTTGATTACCATTAAATCAGCATCAGACAGTTCTTTAAGCTCAACAGTGGTTTCAGATACGTTACGTGCGCTCATTTTCTGTTACCTTGTGTTTTGTGTGTTTTCACTCTGTATTGAGTGCATGTTTGTATAATATTTCGGTTATTTCTGGATTCCTATCTATCTAAAGAGGTAGTTATGTTTAGTTACAAATTTACCTGAAAAATGCGTAGTCAAATCTCTAAAAAAAAGAGATTGACATAGTTCTATAAATAGAGTGAGTATGTGCTTTTTTAGTGTGAAGTTTAATTGCACGCATGTACTAATAAAGCTGGAAATCCTTGCTGTACAGTCAATAGAAGGTGTAGTTAATGCACTGTACCCATGTTGTAATTGTTGGAAATTAAGGCACATCAATAGGTATGCAAAAAAGTTGGGGAAATTTGTTGTTATAAATCTGCTGTATAATAACTGTACTGTATGGCCGCCAATATTCTGTGTAAAAAAATATTATTAGCGTGAATAGTCCGCAGTGGGTGAAACAATGTCAAATTACTACCACGAGTGCGCGATATGCGTAGCCTCAAGCATATGCGCAAAGCGCACGGTGCGCGAACGACTGAGGCTATGCCTGCGGCACGGCTACGGCTATCGACGGTGAACTCAGCCGAACCGCGCTCACGCCGAAGTCCAACTGATTGAGCGAACTTGATATAATAGATATGTGGAAGTCCTGTATCGCCACAAAGATAGGTTATGCAGATTTGGTTTTGATTTCATCGAATGGTTTTGTAATGCTCACAGATGCGACATCGTTGTTTTGAACAACACCTATAAAGCACCGCACCAGGAACTTATGGAAGATTTTATGAGATTATGCACTGTTTTTCTTCTAAACTTTACTTTTTGAGAAAATATGAAAAAGTCATAAACGCGGAGGCAAAAACCGACAATTCGGACAGATTTGTGCTAGATTAGTACAACGAGGTACGGCAATGTCCAGGCGCAAAAAGAAATCCAAAAACGAGCTTCATAAACTATCAACTCAGGTTGTCAACGTTGTCTTGATTGACGATGCTGTCAAATCTGAGTTGTTGGATCTCATGAAGCGCTTAGGAATTGTTCGTTCTGAATCGTACAATAAGCTTGGCAGTGTCAGGCATTGGGGGATGAACTGGCAGAATGCATACCCTGAAGTTCGTTCGTTTAGGACACCTGAATCATTGGGATTGCCATCCAAATTGATGGAATGGACGGTCAGCGATGTCGCCAAGGCGATACTTGCTCAACAGGCTGCAACAGTTGCACTTGTAGTTCGTAAAATCTGGATTAGATATCCTGACGAAGAAGCTCGCAATCAGGCTTACAGAAAGCTCAAGTCTACTGAATTTCGTAAAGACCCGTTCTTAAGCAGAATTATCAGAGAACAATTTCAACGTGGTCACACCTGGGTGGGCAACCAGATTGTTTATCAGCCAGAGGCTTACTCGGTAACACGGATCAGCCGTTTTGTTTACAGGCTGAGTGCGTCTGGCTTGAGGAAAGGTAAGCGTGTTCAGTTCCATGTGAGGAGTAATCGTAAACCAAGCGGACAAATCAGAGTTATTTACAATTCAGAGTTAGACCGCTTTGAGGTTCACTTTTTAGTCAGCTTTGGTACTTACATCAAATCAAAGGACGAAGAAAGAACACCCATCGGCATTGACAAAGGATACACGGAAGCCTTGATTGACTCTAATGGCAGGTTTTACGGTGAAGGGCTAGGCAAGCTATTAACCAAGAAGTCAGACAGAATTACAAACAAGAATCATAAACGTGGCAAGCTGTTTGCTATCTTTGGCAAGCATAAAGAGTATGACAGGGCGAAAGCCGCACGCATTCTTGGAAACAACCTATCCAGAAAAACTGAAAACAAGCGCTACAAAAAAGACCAAGCTGTTATCTGTTCCTTGCTTGGTCGTGTTTCCAAATCCCTGTTTAGTGCAGGTAAGTTAAAGGTTTTTGCAGAGGACTTGACGGAACCCATCAAAAATAAACGTCAAGCCAAGTCAATGTCTCGCAAATTGAACAGTTCGGTCAAAGGACAGATGCGAGACAGTTTAAAGAAATGGGCTGACTGGAGCGATTCAGTGATCTCAGAGGTCAACGCTGCATACACGTCACAAACGGACGCTGCCACGTTTACCCTTCTAGGGAAGCGGGACGGTGATCGTTTTATCAGGCATACTGGGGTCGTGGTACAGGCTGACTGCAATGCCGCCAAGGCTATTCTTTATCGAGGTACGGATAAAGAAATTACTCGCTACATGAAGGCGGGTGAAGTGCAAGCGGTGTTATTGCGTCGTACTGCAATGTTTTTGAAACTTGAAGGTAAGAGCTTGGAAGATGCAGTGGAATTGAGTTGGCTCGATTCTAAGCATCGGAAAAACCCTGAGTTTCAAAAACTGGTAGGTGGGAGTCTACCAATGACTAGAAAGAAAACCCAGCATTAACAACTGGCGCGGGTGGAAGGCGAAATCCTTAGCCGTTGCACCACTCCTCACTCAGTCAACAATCTGTTTTATACCGCTTAATAACGATTTATCCTATTTTGAGAGTCTCCCTGAAAGGAAATGAACGATTACTGCTAGATGACCCAGAAAAAGTTTGGGTCGTTAAAAGTGGGCAAGTGTCATTATTTGCCACAAAAGTCTCCGATGAGATGCCTTTGGCTTCTGGGCTTTCTGAGGCGGCTACAAACGAACATCGCCGTTATTTATTCAGTGTAAGTGCAGGCGAAGCGTTGTTTGGTGCCGCAACCAAAATCGGTGAATCCTTGAGTTTAGTAGCAATAGCAATTGAAGCAACAGAATTATCCCAAATTTCCATCGCAGATTTGGTAGCATCAGGTGCAGTAGCGGGTGAAACAGGAGCGATAATAAGCCCTTGGCTTGACGCTACGCATATCGAGCTTTTACAGGGTTGGATAAACCACTTAAGTGAAATATTCAGCACCGAACCCTCAGCAGGAAATTTTTCTCATTATTTATCCTTAATAAAACCAGAAAATGCCGCTTCACTGCCAAGCTTTTTGGCTGAGTTACATTCTGAATTCTTCAACTATTTAAATTCGTTGCAACAGCAGGAAACACAGACAGCGTTTCGCCAATTTCAACAACGAGAGCAACTCAACCGTCAGGTTGTCAATTCCGCACTCTCTAAGTTAGCTTCTGTGTTGCAACCAGAGCAAGAAGCTGTATCTTTTCAAGGAACACCGCTGCTGGTGGCGGCGGGTGCTGTAGGACGAGCAATGGGGATAACGATAAATCCTCCGGCGCAGTCTGAGGACATCAGCCGAGTCAAAGATCCAGTGGAGGCTATTGCTCGCTCTTCCCAAATTCGGACTCGTCGCGTGGTGTTAGAGTCTGACTGGTGGCTGAGTGAGTATGGTCCACTTTTAGCTTATACCCAAGAGGAAAAGCGTCCGATCGCTTTGTTACCAGCAGGTAAACATTATATTTTCTTTGATCCGGTTGCACAAACTCGCACGTTTGTCAATCAAGCAGTAGCGGCAACCCTCGCACCGCAAGCATACCAGTTTTACCGACCGTTACCCAAAGTTATCAATAATGCACTTGCGTTGTTTCAGTTTGGCATTAAGGGTTATGAAAAAGACATCATTTTAATTCTGGTAACTGGGATAATTGGTAGTTTGTTAGGGATGGTTGTGCCGCAAGCAACAGCGCTTTTGGTGGATAATGCAATTCCAGATAGCGATCAGAGTTTATTATCGCAAATAGGACTGGCACTGTTTGCGATCGCCTTTGGAAGATCAGCTTTTGGCTTGTCTCAAGGGATTATTTCATTGCGAGTGGAAAATGCTGCTGATAGTAGTTTGCAGCCTGCGATTTGGGATCGACTCCTGAGATTAAGTCCAGCATTTTTCCGCTCTTATTCCTCTGGCGACTTACTAAACCGGACTTTATCAGTAAACCAAATTCGTCGGCTACTATCGGGAGCAACGCAACGCACCCTGTTAAGCGGACTGTTTGCTTTACTCAACTCAGTGCTAATGTTTGTTTACAGTTGGCAACTCGCCTTAGTTGGGGTGGGCGTAGCTTTGCTAACAGCTGCAATCACTGCTGTCTCTGGCTTGCTATTAGTTCGCTTTTCGCGACGGCTGCAAGAATTGGATGGTGAAATTAGTGGGCTAACAGTACAACTTATAAATGGAGTCGCCAAGTTGCGGGTAGCGCAGGCAGAAGAACGAGCGTTTGCAGCTTGGGCAAATCAGTACAGCCAAAGAACGAGACTGACAGCAACATCGCAACAAATTAAAGACAGTGTTTCTGTGTTGAACGAAATACTATCTTTGCTTACTTCGGCACTGTTGTTTGGGTTGGCGGTGGTGTTTCTGCAAAAGGCTCAAGCCAGTGGTAGCGGCGGGTTCACAACAGGAACATTTTTGGCGTTTAATTCCGCGTTGGGAATTTTTATCGGGGGAGTCAGCAACCTCAGCAATACTCTGATTACTATTTTGGCGATTGTACCACTGTGGGAGCGGGCAAAACCGATTTTGCAGCAGGAGATGGAATACGATTCTAACAAGGTTGATCCAGGACGCTTGACGGGTCGTGTCCTTTTAGATCATATTAGCTTTCGTTATCGTGACGATGGTTCGCCAATTCTTGATGATGTCAGTGTTTACGCACAACCAGGGGAATTTGTCGCGATTGTGGGACCATCAGGAAGTGGAAAGTCAACAATATTGAGGTTGTTGTTGGGGTTTGAAACTCCACTCTCAGGAAAAGTGTACTACGATGGTTTTGATTTGGCAGAATTAGATCTAGTAGCGGTGCGAAGGCAGTTCGGGGTAGTGCTGCAAAATGGTCGAATTGGATCTGGCTCAATTTTTGAGAACATATCTGCCTCTGCGTTGATATCGCGCACTGAAGCTTGGGAAGCCGCGCGGATGGCGGGGTTTGCTGGTGATATTGAGCAAATGCCGATGGGGATGCACACAGTTATTAGTGAAGGTGGTACCAATCTCTCCGGAGGACAACGCCAGCGATTATTGATAGCTAGAGCACTTGTCAATAAGCCGAAAATTATTTTAATGGATGAAGCGACCAGTTCTTTGGATAACCGCACACAAGCGATCGTAACTGAAAGTTTAGATAAGTTGAATGCAACTCGGATAGTGATTGCTCACCGCCTCAGCACGATTCGCAATGCTGACCGAATTTATGTGATGGAAGCAGGGCGCGTTGTACAGGTGGGTACATTTGAGGAATTAGCCGAACAAGAGGGGTTGTTTTCTCAACTGGTCGCTAGACAAATGGAATGAAGAAGGCTTTGTGCTTTGTTTCCAGTTGTCCTTTCGATGCGGTGATGATTGCCGATTCGATGGTAACACGCGCTGCTGGTTTGCTCATGCCGCTGTTGGTTAGGCGAGAAGCTGACAACATTATTGACCGGTACTGAGCGATCGCCGAAGAATAAAAAAGAAAGGTTGGGGTGAATTTTTCAAGTCCATAATTCCTAACAGCGTATTGTCATCTACTTTCCGAAAAGAGTCATTAACTGGAAAATGATCATAAATCATCGTGGCGCTGACTTTTCCTCGATATTCCATCATGCGGAGTCTAGCTTGACTTTTCTGTGTTTTCAGTAAGGAATTAGTTAGAATCACCAAAGGTTTCACAAAATCATTTTTGAGGATTGGAAACTTCAAAACCCAGTTCGTTAGTCCCATGTAATTGGGCGCAACTTTTATAACTTTTCCCTGGCTATCTAAAAATAACAAAGGGTGAACATTCTCAGGATCAACAAATTCTTTTCCATACCAATTAAATTTTTCTAATAAGCCATCCATAGGGTGATTGGTATGAAGCCCAGATCCTTGCCAACGACCGAGCATAAAAGCTAAATTAATAGGTTCGAGAGCGTCAAATAGCTCTAAAGCTTTTTCGGTTGTCGTTTGACCAGTTTTAAGAATCAACTTGCAGGTTTCTAATGTTTGCATTTTTTCAGTGTGTCTTGCTTGTGTTTTAGAAATAGCTTACACAATTTTTTTAGCCTAATGCTGTAAACCCAAACTTAACCTCAAGACTGATCAACCGGACATAATATTATTGGCGATCCCGGATTGTGTCGCTAGGGGTCAGTGTAGAAGAACGTCACGGAGCATTGTTATGTTTAAGTATTTTGTAAGTCTGCTGCTAGTTACACTGGTGCTAACCACCATTTTGAACTTGACTACCTCGATCGTTGGAGCACAACATGACTTATCAGCCAACGACTGAGTCGCTTTCACAGCACAAAGTGCCGGACTGGTTCAACGATGCCAAACTCGGCATTTTTATTCACTGGGGCGTGTACTCCGTACCCGCTTGGGCACCACTGACTGGTGAACTGAATCAGGTGATTGCAGAACGTGGCTGGGAATATTGGTTCAAGCATAACCCCTACGCTGAATGGTACTACAACTCCATGAAGCTTGAGGGTAGCAACACTTATAATGATCACCGTGCAACCTACGGCAAGGACTTCACTTATGACGACTTTATCCCAACATTTAACACAGCTATTACGAAGTGGAACCCATCACAATGGGCCAAACTGTTCTCTAAAGTAGGTGCAAAGTACGTCGTGCTGACGACCAAGCATCATGATGGTTTTTTGTTATGGCCCAGCAAAACCGTTAACAAGCCAGAACGTGTGGCGGCGCGTGACATCGTGGGCGAACTCACACAAGCCGTGCGTAAAGAAGGTATGCGCATGGGTGTGTACTACTCTGGTGGCATTGACTGGTCTAATCAAGATACGACTGTGACAGATTTTGAGACACTAGGCAAAGCAGTCATCCAAGATCCGGCTTACGCTAAATACGCTAACACTCACTGGCGCGAACTCATCGATCGCTATCAGCCATCAATTTTATGGAATGACATTGGCTATCCAGTTGCTGGCAATGCAAGCGAGATTATCGCTTACTTCTACAATAAGGTGCCTCTTGGTGTCGTCAACGACCGCTTTGATTTGGGTGGGCAGTTGGGCTTGCATTTCGACTTCTCTACACCAGAATACGCCAAACTCAAAGATATTAACCCTCGCAAGTGGGAAAGTACGCGTGGTCTGGGTTACTCGTTTGGTTACAACCAGAACGACACTAACTCTAACATGATCTCGGTTGACGAACTGGTTAACTCGTTTGTTGACATTGTCAGTAAGAATGGCAATTTGCTGCTCAACATCGGTCCAGATGCCAATGGTGAAATTTCCAAGCCGCAGCTAGAACGCCTGCTTGGCTTGGGCAAGTGGCTTTCGGTGAACGGCGAGGCAATTTTCGGTTCACGGAACTGGATACGCTCAGAAGGCATGAGTTCCGAAAACATCTCAGTGCGCTATACAACAAACAAAGGCAACTTATACGCTGTTTTACTCGATACGCCGAGCGGCAAAACGATTACTATCCAAGGATTAACTGTGCCGGAAAATGCGACGATTACGATGCTAGGGGCCGAAAGTGAACTTGAGTGGCAGCAGAACGGCGAGAATTTAGTTGTCACACTGCCGGATATGTCTTCAATGGAAAAATCACCAGCCTACACGATGAAGATCAGCCCGATGCCACTTTAAGTTCATCTAAAGCATTTGAATATTACCTTTTGCCTTCTTCAACAAATTGTTGAATTCCTTCCACCAGTTCGTCGATTTCTGATTCTAGAGTTAAATAGTGAACACAAGCACGTACGCAGTCAGGATCGGCTATTGTTCTGGTTAATAACTTTTGTGACTCTAAAAACATCACGAGTTGGCGGCTAGCTAATGGTGTTTGATTTGTCAGTAGAAACGAGACTAAACCGCTTTCTGGTGGAGAAGTTCGCAAACATTTGATATCGGGTAAAACTTGTAATTGTCGCCACAGGTACTCACTATTGCGGCAAATTTGCTGATAACGTTCCTCTGGTGTTCCCCACTGCTGATGAGTTGCGATCGCCTCCCTTAGCGCCGTGTAAAGTGGATAGTTGGATGTCGCTACTTCATAGCATTTCCCATCGCTTTGCCAATCGATAGGCTTTCCTTTACTGTCTAAAATAACGCTGCGCCAACCGATAAACGTAGGTTTTAAACTGTCTCGGGCTTCTGGTCGCACATACAAACCTCCCGTACCACCAGGACCACACAGCCATTTATGACCCGTAAAGGCGTAAAAATCCGCTTTCAATTCAGTGAGATTTAATGGTAGTAAGCCTGCAGATTGAGCCGCATCTATCAGAAGTTTGACTGATTTACTTATGCATAACTCAGCTATCTTGTCAATAGGCAAAACTTGACCAGTGTTCCAAAGAACGTGACTCAATATCACAAGACGAGTCTTGGGACGTAAGTGTTGGGCAATCACTTCAACGGGATCGCCTTCATTTAAAGTTGCCATTAGGGGACAGGTGGTGAGTTCAACACCGAACCTCCGCCCGATTTCCTGAGCTGTCGCGATAATACCAGGGTGTTCGCAGTCGCTAAGCAGGATATGGTCGCCAGCTTGCCATTCAAGACCCCACATAGCAATATTACAGCCGACGGTGACATCCTCAGTCAGGGTGATTGTTTCGGCTGGGACACTTAACTCAGAGGCGATCGCATTTCTTACAGCTTTTGTCTCCTGTATGATCCAACTGTTCACTTCAGTCCCAAAAGGACCTATTTGTTGGATATAAGCTTGCGCGTCAGATATCGCATCCAAAGCCGTTTGTGGCATTGGTCCTTGACCGCCGTAGTTAAAATATGCTTTATTTGCTAAACCTGGAAAGAGCTCTCGATGCTGAAGCAGCGTGGTTGGTGATGCAGAAATACTAGTCATCAGTGATTAATTACTTAGTCATGATATATTAATTATTTTTATACAAAAATTTCAAATTCTTTTTGTCAAGTGCGTGTCCGTAAGGCATACTTTGTCAAGTACGTGTCTGTAATAGCCTGATTTGGTGATTGTGCCAAACTCAGAAATTTTCAGGTAGTCCCTGATTTTTCTGAGTGAAATGTATCTGTTGACAATAACTTCAACTTTAGTTATCGGCTCACTACCAGAAAGTAATAATTCTTGTTACCTTAAAAGAATGTTAATCAATGCTGAACTGCTGCTGCAATACCAACGTTGTAAGCGCCGACCTTTTTTAGACATTCACGGGGATAAAAGTCGGCGAGAACCTGAGAGTGAGTTACTGTTGAAACTTTACCAGGACAGGATTGCTCATCACAGGAGTATTTTGACACAGTTTACGTATCAGCGACCAGTCTATCGACACGGAGACTGGAAAACAGGAGTGACAGCAACCTTAGAATTAATGGAACAAGGGGCTGAGTCCATTTATCAAGGAGTGCTGGTGCATGGTTATTCTCATACACATACACTACTAAGCCGTCCAGATATTCTTGTCAAACATAGAGGAGAGTCCCGCTTTGGAGATTGGATGTATGTTCCAGTCAATATTGAACTGGGTAAGCGTCCTAAACAGGAGTATCAGGTTGTAGCAGCATTTCACGCGTATGTGTTGGCAATGGTGCAACAAAGTGAGTTGGAAATAGCTTGGCTGATGCTGCGTGGTAGAGAGGCGGGTTATTCGGTGGATCTACTCAAATGGATGCCACAAATGCATCGTTTTCTTGAGGAGTATATTCAAACTCTAGAAACAGAGGAAGCGCCTGAAGTCTTTATCTCTCGTCAACGGTGCAATCTTTGTCCTTGGTACGATTATTGTTATACTGTTGCCCAATCTCAGAAACACCTTTCTTTGTTACCAGGAGTGACACCTGTTCGCTACACACAACTGCAAGCTTTGGAGATCACAACAGTAGAATCTTTGGCAAAAACTTATCCGACTCAATTAGAAAACTTGCCAGGTTTCGACAGCGCAGTCGCACCCAAGCTGATACTACAAGCAAAATCTATCCTGGAAAACCGTCCGTTCATCATACCGAATTTGCCACCCAAGCAACGATATGTCTTAAATTCTTGTACGGTTGACACTTCTGTTTACCTCGACAGAACTATAGAAGTTCATAGAGAAACTACACAGTTGCTTTCCCTGAGGAATGACACCTTATCTACAGCGCCTGTAGAAATGTTTTTTGATATTGAGGCGCAACCAGATTTGAATTTAGATTTTTTGTTAGGAGTTTTGGTTGTTGATAGGCAAGCCAAAACAGAACAATTTTATTCCTTTTTAGCAGAAAGCCCAGAAGAAGAAGAATTTGTTTGGCAGCAATTTATGAATTTGGTTTGGCAATATCCAGATGCACCAATTTATCATTTTTGTGTTTATGAACTAGATACAGTCAAACGACTCGCAAAGCTTTACCAGACTCCACAGAGTTATGTATTGCCCGTACTGAATCGGTTTGTGGATGTCTACAAAATCTTAACGCAAAACGTGGCATTGCCTATAGAAAGTTATGCTTTAAAAGCGATCGCTCGATGGTTGGGGTTTGAGTGGCGTGATCCAGAAGCCAGCGGTATGAAGTGTATTTACTGGTATGACGAGTGGTTAGAGACAGGCGATCGCTCCTTACTTGAAATTATCCAACGTTACAACGAAGACGACTGCCGCGCAACCCGCAGCGTGAAAGACTGGCTGGTAAACTTTTTTCAAAAAAACAATGGTTCGTAATCAGCACTTTGTCTAGTGTCATTGAAGCGATGGGGATCAGTTTACCTTACTCCTCCACGATGGGAGCAGAAGATGAAGAGAAAGCCGAAAGTACTGAAAAATGTGCCTTCGTGTTGGTAGAAGCTATTCGTAAGCAAATCTTACCCAGTTCAGATTATAACTCCCAAATCCATAGAAAATGCTATTTCTGTCATCATGGCACTAGGTAATTCCACAAATGCAGTGTTGCATCTGCTGGCGTTAAGCGTAGCTCTGCCGTAGGCAATCGCCCACACTATTGCCCTCGAACTTACGCTCGACGACTTTGAGACTATCCGCGCTCGTGTTCCTGTTTTGTGCGATTGGTACTTACAGTATGGTTGTAGGTTACGTTCCGCCAGAAGCAGCAGTTGGGGGAGGCGATCGCTTTTGTTAAAGAAGGCGATACCATTACCATTGATGCCCATGCTCGTTCACTACATTTACATATATCTGACGAAGAACTAGCCCATCGTCGTGCAAATTCGCAACAGCATCCACCCCGTTACACTACAGGCGTGCTGGCAAAGTATACCAAGTTGGTATCTTCCAGCAGTCTAAGTGCAGTAACGGATTTGGATTTGTTTTAATTTCTACATCCGTACACCAGGCTTGAGCCACTTTCTGTAGCTCAGTATAGACATGATCATTGTCAGCAACAAAAGAGGCGTTAAGGTTGATGACTCTGGTATACGCTGTACTGGAGGTGGTGGAGTTACGCCGCCACCCGGAGGAGTTACGCCGCCACCCGGAGGAGTTACGCCGCCACCCGGAGGAGTTACGCCGCCACCCGGAGGAGTTACGCCAC
>NZ_JCACKO010000085.1:0-20667 GCF_059505445.1 Brasilonema angustatum
GACTATTCAAGTGCAAAGCACCCACAGGTTGATAACCCGCAACTTGGGTTAATACTATTTGTTTATAAAGCTTCAATATACAACGCACTCATATTCATAAAGTAAAACCGCTGTACCCGTCTTTCGTACAGCGGTTATGGTTTGTTGGAAGTAGATGCTCCTGTTAGCTTGTATCTCTTAGGGCTAAGTCAGAGGAGAAAAATTGTTTACTTTTTGGAATTGTTAGCTGGTTGGTACTCGTCTATTGACTTTAGCTAGGAAACTTATTGATATTTCTTTCTAACTGGCTTAATAACTATACTAGGAAAGTTAGTAATAAGCAACTAATCATTGATAAAGAAATATTATTAACTAGTGTGAGGATATAGATTTTGAGTATCAACAGGATAAATTGCTTGAAAGCTAAACAGATTGGGCTTTGACAACTACTCACCAATATCAGAAAATTCTGATAAGACTAGTTAATGATTATTGATTATATAGCAATCCGTGCAGGAGTTGTGAAATTACTCGTTGAGGTAGGGAACGCTTAACGCTTAACGCTTAACAGGGAAGAAGAATGTACAAATGTACTTTTGTTTTTCACAAATGAAATAGGACTGCTATATATAAATATTATTAATAATTTATTCGTCTGTCGCCAAAGCAAGTACTTTGTAGTCCTAAGAAGCAGCTGCAAATTCTGGTACCAAAGAAATACCCTATTCCCTTTCTTCGATAACTTATTACCGTGATTCTACTAGCAACGAATCGCACTGCTCATACCAATCTGTTCAAAAGCTGTGATAATAGGAAAAACAAAGTCCCCGACTTCTGGTGAGAAGTAGGGGACTTTGTTTTTCACGAATGATTTAAGAGTACTATAGTATACTACGTGTGTACAAAACTTCTGACTAGTAACTAATCAAGTGCAGAACATCACGCAAGACACTGTAGCCAGCTAAATCCCAAACCAAGTAAGCCAGAAAACCTATCATTGCCAAGCGACCATTCCACAGTTCAGCTTGGGGGTTTAAACCAAATAGAAAAGCGTTACGGTCTACACCGTTGTAAGCTTTAGCAACAGCTGGTACATCGGTAGAAGCGCGAGTTTCAGGAGTTTTCATTGTTTTTTCCTCTAAAAATCAGTTGATATTTGATTAATAGACGTAAGATTCTACGTCTGCCCAAAATTTATAACTAGTAACTAATCAAGTGCAGAACATCACGCAAGACACTGTAGCCAGCTAAATCCCAAACCAAGTAAGCCAGAAAACCTATCATTGCCAAGCGACCATTCCACAGTTCAGCTTGGGGGTTTAAACCAAATAGAAAAGCGTTACGGTCTACACCGTTGTAAGCTTTAGCAACAGCTGGTACATCGGTAGAAGCGCGAGTTTCAGGAGTTTTCATTGTTTTTTCCTCTAAAAATCAGTTGATATTTGATTAATAGACGTAAGATTCTACGTCTGCCCAAAATTTATAACTAGTAACTAATCAAGTGCAGAACATCACGCAAGACACTGTAGCCAGCTAAATCCCAAACCAAGTAAGCTAGAAAACCTATCATTGCCAAACGACCATTCCAAAGTTCCGCTTGGGGATTTAAACCAAATAGAAAAGCATTGCGGTCTTTGCCGTTATATTCTGTAGCAATTGGTGGTAAATCAGTGCTAGGACGAGATTGCATAATTTCCCTCATTTAAGTTTGATTTGTTTGTCAACTTAAATATAGCTATCTATAGCTCTACTGCTTTCTGTCATTGGGTACAAACTATCAGCACCTCTTGTGGACGATTATTACAACAGTATTTTCTTGGAAAGATCCACCTCAAGAGGATGCAAAAAAAGATATTTGTAAATAAATGTAACAGTACAAAAAATAAGCAGAATTTTACTTCATCAATTTGTGGTAGCTCACGAAAAACAAAACCGCTTCAAATCAATTGAAAAAATCACATACAAAAAATAAAAATTTTGAGAGTAAAGTGTGAAATTCCTAATATTTTATTTTTGTTAGAGAATTCACACTTTGGTTCATTAAGTCGTTGACTCATTAGGTAGAAAAACTTCTGTCCGACGCTACAGCAAACTTTCAAACTTTGGAGAGATGCCAAAAGTACTAGAATTCCAGCATTGTAAGCTCAGGAGTTGGGTATTATAACAGATACAATATTTACTATCACGTAACTTTTCATCCCCACCGACTTGAGCTACATAGGAAGGATTTTAGATGTTTCAGAGTACGCACATCATGCTGGCACTATACAAGTCACTCTTTTGGGTGGCACAAGTGCCAGATGCTAACCAGTCAACAAATGCTAACCAGGCACATGCCATTCCCGGAGGAGTAGATTTTCTTTTCGTCTTAATCTCTGGTGTGATCCTGGCTTTTGCCCTGCAATTAGTTCTCACCAACCTCTCCGTTGCTGCGGGTATTTCCTACTTGGGTCGTTCATCTGATTCAGATGGAGATAATGGAGAAGTTGGAAGTTTAGGCGGAACTATTCGCAAAATAGGCACAGCAGTGGGACTGTGGACATTAATCACTGTAACTATTGCGCTTGCCATTGCTTGTTTTTTAGCGGTAAAAGTCAGTTTTTTTAGAGATTGGTCTCCGGTGCAGGGAGCAATTCTAGGGTTGGTGATTTGGGGAGCGTACTTCTTACTACTAGTGTGGGTGAGTTCAACCACGGTGGGTTCTTTAGTTGGCTCGTTGGTCAACACAGCAACCTCAGGCTTACAGGCGATTATGGGGACAGCGACCGCTGCGTTCGGGGCAAAAGCTATTAATAACCAAGTAGTAGCAACAGCAGAAGCAGCAGCAGCAGCTGTACGCCGGGAAATTGGTAGTGCTGTAGACCCCGGAACGCTCCGAGACAAAGTAGAAGATTACTTAGAAATGGTACGTCCACCAGAACTGGATATATCCAATATTCGGGGTGAATTTGAAAAGTTACTGAATGATCCGCAACTCAAGGCGATCGCCGGTAGTGGAGATTTAAGCAACATAGACCGCCAGAAATTTCTTGATTTAATCAGCAGTCGCACTGACCTTTCAAAGCGAGAAGTTAACCGTATTGCCGACACACTATATGGCGTTTGGCAACAGGTAGTCGGTCAACAACAACCAAAGCAAGACCGCTTAGGAGAATTGGTTAATTATCTCAAATCATTGCCACCCGGACAAACTAAAACTGATGAACTCAACGCCAAGCTGGATCAACTGATGGCAGAGATCCGTTCTGGAAAACAAGGTGACCAAAAAGGAGCAAGTAATGGTCCAGTTCAGCAGACAATTCAGCAAGCAGTATCCGCATTGAGTGGTATTGTATTGGGGCGAACTGATTTGTCAGACTTGGATGTTGAAAAAATCCTTGGTGCTGTCACAAACGCTAAAGCTAAAGTCACCGAACAAGCAGATAAGTTAGGTCTTCCCGTGCCAAAACAGGCTTACAGCCCCATTCGCACGGATGTAGAAAACTACTTACTCAACACATATGCTTGGCAACTGAGTTCAGAAAAAGTTACCCAAGAATTTCGTGACGTTCTTTACGATCCAGCCGCTGATCCTGGAACAGTACGCCAAGAGCTAGAGGGACTTTCCCGCAGTGATTTTGTCAATATTCTTAAGCAACGGGGTCTGCTGACTCAAGCAGAAATTCAGCGTATTGCAAATCAGTTGGAACTGATCCGCAAAGACGTGCTAATTGCAGTGATCGCAGAGGAAGAAAAAGAGATAGTACAAGACTTGCAACGCCGAGTCGAAAGCTATCTACTCGTTACGCCTAAGTCAGATTTAACTGCAGAAGGTATTCAGCGGGATTTCAAACCCCTGTTGGAAGATTCAGATGCAGATTACGAAATCCTTTCTCGGCGACTTGCCCAGTTTGACCGCCAAGAAATGCGCGAAACTCTGCTAGAGCGCAATGATATTTATCCTGAAGAAGCAGATACAATCCTTGAGGAGTTGGAAAAACAGCGTAATCAAGTCTTAGTCGAATCCCAAGGACTAGCAGAACAAGCGCAGTATCAAGCTGAATCACTCTGGTTAAATTTACAATCTTATCTGCGCAACACAGGCAAAGAAGAACTCAATCCCGACGCCATCCGCGCTGACCTGAAAACACTTTTGGATGATCCACAAGCAGGAGTGGGTGCAATTAAAACACGGGTATCTCGTTTTGATCGTGACACCTTAGTACAATTACTAAGTCAGCGGCAAGACTTGAGCGAAGACCAAGCCAATCAAATCCTCGACACTGTTGAGGAAAACTGGAGTAATATTCGCCACGCACCAAAAATCGTAGCAGATAAAGCTAAGGAGCAGTACGATTCTGTAACCACAACAATAGCAGACTACCTGCGAAATACAGGCAAACAAGAACTGAATCCTGAAGGAATTCAGCGGGATTTGAATACACTGTTCCAAAATCCAAGAGAAGGTGCTGTCGCACTGCGCCGTCGGTTGTCACAGGTTGATAGAGATACCTTAGTCCAGTTGCTCAGTCAACGTCAGGACTTGAGTGAAGAGCAAGTTAATCAAGTCATCGATTCGATCCAAACTTCGATTCGTGACATCGTGCGTACACCCCGTCGCCTCGCCACCCGAACTCAGCAATCAGTACAAAATTTCCAAACATATTTGGAAGAGTACCTACGCAGGAGTGGCAAAGACGAACTCAACCCAGAAGGTATCAAACGCGACCTTTCTCTGTTGCTGCATGATCCACGAGTGGGAATAGAAAGTATCGGCGATCGCCTTTCCCAATTTGACAGATCCACCATCATCACCCTACTCAAACTGCGGGAAGACTTGAGTGATGAGGAAGCGGCACGAATTGCAGATTCGATGATATCAGTGCGTGAGCAGTTCGTGGAACAAGTGCGGAATATCCAGCGGGGCATTCAAGATGTGGTTGATGGAGTTTTTGGCCGCATTCGCAACTACCTCAACTCTTTAGAGCGCCCGGAACTCAATTACGATGGTATTAAGCGCGAAGTTCGCACATTGTTTGATGACCCACAAGCAGGGTTTGATGCATTGCGCGATCGCTTATCTTCTTTCAACCGCGAGACTTTAGTAGCAGTTATGAGTTCTCGCGATGATATTTCAGAGGAAGACGCCAACCGCATTATCGACCAAGTTGAACGAGCACGAAACAACGTACTGCAACGGGCAGAACGCATCCAGCAGGAAGCACAACGACGCTTAGAAGAAGTGAAAATTCAAGCACAACGTCAAGCCGAAGAAACACGCAAAGCGGCAGCATCAGCCGCTTGGTGGCTATTTGCTACAGCAGTTGTTTCCGGAGTGTTCTCTGCTATTGGAGGAGCGGGAGCTGTTCTGACATAAGTGTAATTTTTTACGCATTATCAGCGGCTCTGTTTTAGCCTCTCGTATGAGAGGCTTTTTTGTGTCATATAGCCGTTCCTAGGTAGATTAAAACATGAACTAATGAGAAAATACGGACATCACCAGACTTTCACACGCCTGTTAAGCGTTAAGCGTTGCTTGCTATATGTCCTAAGGCATTTGCCTGGAAATAAAATACCAGCCGTGTTTAACGGTAACGGGTTGGTGTCAAGAGATCTAGGTCTGACGGCTGGTATTTTATTTTTGCTGTCCCCCCTAATAGAGTTGGCGACAGCTATAGTACTAGATAATATTACGTATACAAATAATTAACAAGCGTAAAGTTAGATGAGATAAGAAGGAGGCTCAACAGTGCCAGACTTGCAACCAAAACCCCAGACTTTACCAGCTTCCCAAAGATGGTTGGTGATGCTCGGTGTTGGTGTTGGGGTGTTCATGTCCACTCTCGACGTAGGCATAATTAACGTGGCTTTGCCTACGTTAGTTCAGTATTTTCAAACCAGTTTTCCTCAGGCGCAGTGGGCTGTGTTAGGCTACCAACTCATCAGTTCCAGCTTAGTTTTGGGAGCGACTCGCCTAGGGGATATATGGGGTAAAAAATATCTCTACTTGGGGGGACTTATTGTGTTTACTTTGAGTTCGCTATTGTGTGGAGTTGCATCTAGCATTCATTGGTTGATTGCTTTTCGAGCACTTCAGGGACTTGGTGGTGTGTTTATCTCTGGACTTGGTTTAGCAATCATTACAGAAGTTTTTCCTTCTTCACAGCGGGGACGAGCTGTTGGGATTATCGGTAGTGTCGTTTCCCTTGGTATCGCCCTTGGTCCTTCAGTAGGCGGACTGCTTCTGGGGTGGTTTGACTGGCGTATTCTATTCTTAATTAATGTTCCACTGGGCGTAATAGCTAGTTTGCTTGTCATCTGGGTGGTACCTACAACTGAGCGCAAAAAGGAAAAACAACGCTTCGACTTGCTCGGTGCTTTGTTAGCGCTGGTGACACTCAGCAGTTTTGCCCTGGGTATGACTTTTGGGCAAAGCGAGGGCTTTACAAGTGGTCATGCATTGTGGTTGCTATTCCTTGCGGCGATCGCACTAGTCAGTTTTCTAGCAGTTGAAGCTCGTTTGGAGGAACCACTGATAGAGTTGGATATGTTTGCCAATCCTCGCCTGAGTGTGGGTTTGCTCAACGGCACTTTAATATTCATTGTCCTGACTGGTGGACTGCTGATAACCCCATTCTTTCTAGAGCAAGTCAAGCACTATCCAACCTCAAAAGTGGGGTTATTACTGGCGGTGTCGCCTGTTGTTAGTGGATTGATTGCCCCACTAGCAGGTATACTTTCAGATAGGTTTGGTTCTCGCTCAATTGGCTTAATTGGGTTAGGACTGATGATTGGTGGCTGTCTGGCTATTAGTAGCTTGGATGCTCAAACTACTGAACAAGACTATATACTGCGCTACTTTATTTTTGGGACTGGGTTAGGTTTGTTCCGCTCGCCTAACGACAGCAGTGTTATGGGATCTGTACATCGGGAGCGTTTGGGAATTGCGTCTGGGTTACTGTCTTTGTCGCGTACTTTGGGGGTTAACGTCGGAGTGTGTGTCATAGGCACTGTTTTTGGAGCACTGATTGCAAATTTAGCTCCAGGTACAGATGTCGCTGCAGCTCCACCTCAGGCAGTTATTGCGGGGTTTGCTGGAAGCTATCGTTTAGCGGCGCTAATTCTTTGTGGAGCAGCAGTTATGACAGCTATAGTCAAAAGTTAAAAAGTCTAGGTGCACTTTGTAACATTACAAATGACTTAGAGCAAAGCAAAGTTGCAACTATGTAGTATAAATCAACTATATTGCATAAATAAACTTTATCACCATGAGTTCTCACGCAGAAGTTGCTATTGTGGGTGCAGGCATTTCTGGTCTGAGTGCAGCCTGGGAATTGCACAAGTTAGGTATCGAATCACTAGTTGTACTTGAAGCCAATTCACGAGTAGGAGGACGAACTCTCAATCATCCGCTGGTGTCAGGGGGTTACGTTGAACAAGGTGGCACTTGGGCTGGTCCTACCCAAACAGCGTTGCTGAATCTGGCAAAAGAAATGGGGGTTTCTATCAAGAAAGGAAAGCTTGAAGGTCAGACATTCTATGGTTTTGGCCACAAATGGACGATGCTAGAGGCATCTCCAACGTCTGAATCGGACATTGCTCAAAAAGATTTCGCTCAGGCGATGACAACATTTGAGGCTTTGTGCCGTACTGTTCCATTAGAAACCCCTTGGCAAGCTCCTAATGCAAACATATTAGACTCTATGACAATGGGGGCTTGGATTGAGCAGAACACAACGACTGATGAAGCACGGGCTTGGTTCGAGGGGTGTGTGCGGCAAATCCTCAGTGGTGATCCAAACAAAGTTTCACTCTTATGGATGCTTCATTTTGTCCATACAGCAGGATTCAATGATTTGTTAGAGACTGCTGAGGATTTTTCTTTTGTTGGCGGAACACAACAAATTTCTTTAAATATCGCAGAACGTTTAGGGGAACGGGTCTTACTCAATGCTTGTGTGACTGAAATATCGAATTACGATGACTCCTGTGTTCAACTTGTTTATGAACGTGGGGTTATGTATGCTCAACAAGTGATTGTGGCGATGATGCCCAAGACTGTTGCTCGTATCCAATTTGACCCTCCTCTTCCCCCAATTCACCGTCAATTAATTACACAATGGGAGACGATGAGTTGGATTAAATTTCATGCTATCTATGAAAAACCTTGGTGGCAAGGTCAAATAATCAGTGGTCACTTTCTTAGTATCGATACCAAAATTGAGGTGATTGATATCTCGCCGGAAGATGGAAGTAGAGGTGTGATTGTTGGATTGTTAGCTCCCGATTACGCAACGTTACCTGAATCAAAACGCCAAGAGTTATGCCTTGCATTTCTGGGAGAAACTTTTGGTGAAGCAGCACAACAACCATTAGAGTGGGTGGAATTTGATTGGAATAACCAACCTTGGACAGGTGGATGCATTTCGGCATTACCACCAGGTTTACTCACTAGCGCTGGTTCTGCTCTCAATAGTCCAGTCGGTCGGATTCATTGGGCTGGTACGGAACGCTCTAGTATTTGGGCTAACTACATTGAAGGTGCTATTCGCGCTGGACAAAACGCTGCTCGTGATGTTGCGGCTAGGTTTAAATCAGTCTCTACAACCTAGTGTTTAATAGCTTAAGCGTCCCCAGATTAAAATACGTTTATACGCAAAGAAGAACGGACGCTCCTCACCCAAGTACTTGATTAACTTCTGCGTGTACCCTTTCACAAATCGCTCGTAAGTCTCAGCATCTAGCCGCTGCTGGTATGTTGTGAGCAACGTCCCGCGATACCATTCTATGACTGCTTCTGGTGACGGTAAGATATGTCCGTAAATTTGAAGCCTGACTTCCTGTTCTATGAACCCCAACTTATAAAGTAGCTTTGCATAATTCTCTGGTCTGAGTACCTCTAAATGCCGCACATATCCCCCCAGTTCCTCGCTGAATTCCTCCGCTGTCTCTACTGCTAAGATGTGGACTGGTTCTGAATTCATTGCTGGGACTTGTACGGCAAGCTGTCCACCAGGTTGCAGCTTGAAGCGCAACTTTTCAAACAACGCCTCGTGTCCGGTTAGCCACTGCAAAGCCGCATTGGAAAACACCAAATCAAACTTTCCTGGAACGGGATCATCCTCAATTCGTCCAAACTTAAACTCCAGTCCATTTCCCTCAAACTGACGCGCTAAGCGCAGCATATTCTCTGAAGCATCTAACCCCACAGTTTCCTGTGCTGCAAGCTTCCGATGCAGATAATGTGTTAATTTTCCCGTCCCGCAACCTAAATCCAGAACTCGCATACCCTCTCGTCTACGTACCATGTTCGCCAAGTCGTAGAATGGACGACTTCTTTCTGTTTGAAATTTTTCATATAAGTTTGGATTCCAGCTATCTTGCATAAAATTTTACACTTATTTGCTTGGATACGTATTGCTAAAATTACTACAGAAATTGTTGTCACACGGATTTATGTCTCAACCGTGAACAGCGATTAAACTTGTGGGATAACTTTCTACCTAGCTTCAACTCTAGGACTTCATCTTTGTCATGACAACAACCCGAGTGTCTACATTCAGCACTTGTACTCCTTTAGGCATAGTTGTCATTGGAACTCTCCAGTGTGAATGACCACAAATAACTAATAAATTACTTCCTGTTGTTAGTTCAGTACGAATTGACTGATTCCCTATCAATTTTGCTTCTGCATCGTTGGGACCTTCGTGCAAAATTAAAATGTCTGGTGACTCGTTAAGGAGTTCGTGTATAAGTTCTCTAAAATCTTCTTCAGGACGACGGAAAGGCTTAGTTTTCTTACCAATAATCCCTGAAATCCCAGCAATGCGAATTCCATCTAGACAAGTGAGGTCGCCATCTAAATAATGTATGCCTTGCCCATTTTGAAATGCTTGGATTTGTTGTGGTGTTTTGCCAATATTGTCATGGTTTCCTCCTACTCCAGCAACCCAACGAAAACGGCGACTAAAAGCTTGCCAAACTTCACGGACATCTCCTACACCACCACGCTTATCTATTTTCGCGTAAAGATCTCCTGCTAAAATAACGCCCGTTGTTTGTGGAGATGGAATTTTTCCTAACTCTGCCAACTTTTCTAGTTCTTCACTGACAAGATGACCCAGAAGGCGGTAATTGGCTGGATCAACTCCCTGTAGATCGCTTGTGGCGATGATCGCTTCTAACCCATCTGGTAGTGAGTCAACTTTTGCTAACAAAACAGGCAGAACTCTGTGAACTATACCAATACCATTGGGTGAATGGGTAATAAATGGTATTTGATGAATCGGTCGCTCAGAAATAGAAGTTATGACAGTTCTTGTTCGGATATGGTACAAAGAATCATGGGACATGGTATGATTTACGAAATGCCTATCCGGGCTTGGTTAATTAAGTAGAAAAGTCATTCAGAAATCTCTATTATGATTGAAATAGAGACAGTTTATCCCAATAGTTACAATTCGAATATTGCAAGTACATAAATTTAACTATTCACCTAAGAGACTCAGGATTGTTTGCTGGTATACTTTTTGATAGTAATTTCTTATTTCTGCTAAAAACAGGAAACTTTTGTTCTGTGAAAGCAGAAAAAGCAGTTTTATCATCTCAGTATAGTACCGATAGGTTGCTATCTACCAGTTTACCAGTCTACCTCTTACCTGTGCCAATGCAATCGTCATCGCCTCTTGTTGCACTTCCTTATATTGCTCAGATTTATCTTGACATTAGTATAAAAAAGAACATTAGATAGATAATGATTGAGAACTGGTTGTTGGTAAAGGTCGGGATAGAACGATAAGAGATTTGTGGGAATTCAGCAACGTGTGGAATGAACCAGCATAAACTTCCCCCCTGTTTCCACCTACTGCAAGACATGAATCAAAAAATCTTGAACGCTTACGTTGAAGAACAAAACTTTACAAACAGAGGTGACTGTGGCACGCAAACGCTTAATTATTGAAATGGGGATGGGAGTTGATCAGCATGGACAGGAACCCACAGTTGCAGCAGCAAGGGCTGTGAGAAATGCGATCGCACACAATGCTTTACCCGGTGTTTGGGAAGTTGCCGGTTTGAGTGACCCAAATGAGATGATAGTTGAGGTCAAGGTAGCTGTCCCTTACCCAGAACAAGTACGAGAAGACGAAGTTTTAGCTGTATTGCCTTTCGGTCGCAAAACTCTCACAGTTGAGTCTGGTGGAATGGTCGTTCAGGGTAAAGCAATTCCAGCGCTCAATGATAAAAATGACGAAATGTTGATAGCTGTGGCTGCAGTTACAGTTCTGATTGAAAATGATAACTGACCAAATCAATTATCATTTCATCTGGTGCTTTGCGCTAAACTAGAGACATCGAGGTGAATATCTCTGGCAGTAAGTCCAATCAACAACTTACTTTTCACCAACATTAGTGACGATGTCTCAAAAAGATAACGAATCACTCCAAATTCAAGAGATAAATAACCTCAAGCCAGTACACTTTGCTGACTTAATTAGGGCCGTCCAGTTAATTTCCGATCCTGCTAAGGGAGTATCTGGAATACACACAGAAATTGACTGGAAAGATTTCGGTATTCCTGATGATGTTGTGCCAAATTTGAAAGCGCTAGGTCAAGAGTATCAGTATTCATCTCCCCACGTATCCATCGAAGAGATTTGGAGCAAATTAACTCCAAAGACTCGTACTTGGTTCATTCAAAATAAAAATGAGTTGTGGCGGTTTGAGGAAGCTTTCCCCGCTCTTGACGAAGACTAAATATCTAGAAAGGGGTAATTGACAAACTTTGTTACACCAATGTTGATGTCTTCGACTTGGTTAAAACTTGGTTTGTCAACTTACCCAGACAATTTTCCACTTGTTTTGTTTGCATCAATTCAACACATAGGTTTGGGTTACACCAAGATCAAACCTTGCATACCAAAAAGATTGCAAAACGGATCCCACATTTGACAAATAGCTTGGTTATCCTCAATTGTCAACGGACCTCGATAAAGTTTAGCCCCGTGCTCTTGAGCATGATCTACTGCTTGATAAAAGTCGTCTACACGCCAGTATGCTACTTGTCCAGCGTTTCCAGCACGCATTTTTTTATCTGCGACATGAAAAAACATATCTATGCTACCGACTTCTATGAGCGCTCCTCGTATTTCGTTATCAGTGTGAAAATACTTGACTGGTGCATTTAGAAGTTTACTATACCAAGTTGCTGCTGCAACAACGTCATCTACAAAAAAAAAGATGGCTTGAATACCCTTAAACATTAACAGACTCCAATCCCGTAAGTCAAAATAATAGTATGCAATTACAGGAGACACTACCATGTCTGGTTTAAAACAAGTTTTTCAGAATTTTTTTATTCGCATTGGAGGCTTTTTATCTGTTGTTTTTGGAAGCCTTTCTAATTTTATCGGAAATATCTTTGGTATCTTTGGTAAGCTTTTTGGGGTTTCCGAGTCTGGATATTTTATAGAACCTGATCAAATACAGGGTATAAAACGAGAAACAACACAACAATCAATTAAAACTGAGCCTTCAAAAGCGACTGAAACTTCAGCGACTTCTAATCGTCGTCCCAATCCTCAAATGGACTACTACCGAAAAATGGCTCAGGAGATGAAAAAGAAGTAAGGTAAACCTGTTGACTAGGTTTAGTTAGAAGTGTGGGGGCGAGCGCTTGTCGTCCCCACAATTTTTGTATCAAAGATAAGTAGATGGGTGGAAATAAACAGAACTATGTTAAAAAATGTAAAAACGCCTCAAACCCTTACTATCCCTCTTCTGTCACTTTCCCCAGATGAAAACATGAAATCCTTGCTACACAAGAGTTTTAGTCTAAAGCGATGGTGATGTTTATCATATTAGAAAAGAAAGCCACAAACCCAACCCTAGTCTAAGGTTTAAACATTGCCTTTGATTTTTGATTTCGGAGAGTGACAGAAGAGGGATAATAACGAATGACCAATGAACGACAGTCGCCACAACGGGGGGAACCCTCCAAAGCTTTGATGCCTGCGGCAAGCCGCAAAGCGTCTACGGAGGAAACCTCCCTCCGGGTTCGCCAGTCCCCCAATCTCCTGCACCAGACGCTACGCGCTCCGTGACGGAAACCGCCAAGACGGGGGCTGGACTCACCGCTCAAACTTCTCTGCGCAAGGCGCTGCCTCCTAATGACTGCCAAAACTAGTTAACTTTATTTGTACCGTCCTACTTAATCCTAATCGTAATAGTAGCTGTTTGGCATGCTGGCGATATAACCACAACCAATAAATATAGCGCTTTTCAATTCACTGAAATACACATCTGCTGTAGGGGAGCCAGTGCTGCAGGAGGGGAGCCAGTGCGTTGCGGGGGTTCCCCCCGTTGTAGCACCTGGCGTTTTCCCTCCGTAGGCATCTGGCTTTGGGCATTGCAATGCCCACTCTACTTGATTCGAGGGTGTATTGGACTCACCTGACTTTTGAATCCCCTTACGGGGAAGATTAGAAAGAGAAATGAAACAACAGAAAAGCTAAAAAAAGAGCCGAGAGAAATGAAACCAGATCGTTGTGATGAAAGGCTTGAATCTTTGCCAGAAGCTAATGAACTAGCGAGGCTTTGGGGTGCGATGACTGAGATACGAAATGATATCGCTCACGTAGGTATGAACACTCAACCCCAAGCAGCAAGTAAACTTAAACAAAAAGTAGAGTCTTTCTATCCTAGACTTTTAGAACTGGGAAAGAAGTTATTACCAACTGAATAGGAAATTAGATTGATATAGCTTGTATGCTAGTTTGTTGGTTTCCTGAAAATAATTGACTGAAAATTCTAAAAAATTTTAATATCTAAATAATGCCCAAAATCCTCCTCGTCACCGTCGGCGGTTCCTTCCAACCCATCATCACCGCCATCCGCAGCTTACAACCCGACAGAGTAATATTCATTGCCTCTGATGGTGAAAAAGGTAGCAAATCGCAAGTCATCGGTGAAGGAACCCCATGTGAAGTGCGTCGGGGTGCAGAAGTGATTGAAAGATTACCCAATATTCCGACACAGGTTGAGTTGGGCGATAGCTTCGCTGCTGCCTCGGCAGATCGCTTTCAACCAAAACGAGATTTAATTCTGGTACAAAACCCAGACGATTTAAGCGAATGCTATCCCAAAATTTACGTTTTCATTCGCAATTTGCAGCAAGAAGCAAGCCATGAGATTATGGCTGACTACACTGGCGGGACTAAAACTTTATCGGCGGCGTTAGTGATGGCGGCGGTTGATTGTGGGATTTCCCTTTACCTCACCATTGCTGCGAGAGATAACTTGGTGAAGGTAGAACGGGGAGAAATCACGCAAAGAGTAGACACGAGTTTTCGCCGCTAAATAACAACTTATCTCGTAATTCTTTGAATAACCTAGAGCACCAGTTCTCAACCCCTACAAATTCAGGGAATTAAACTCATGTTAGTGGGTTTACTCGCACAACCAAATCGTTCTTTGGCATGGCAAGGATCAGTATTGCACAAGATTATGACTCAATTTCTGCAAGATGTGGAATTGGGTGAATTGAATTATTTATAGATAGCGTAAGTGTTAGCCCTGAGGAAAAAATAACAAAAAAAGTATTAAATAGCACTATAATCATAAACCGTATAACAATAGCTAATACTCTTACTAATGAACAGGAGGTTGCACACTCGGGGAAACCCGACGCCAATCGCCTCGATGGAACGCACTTGTTGCATGCAAACTCAAGGGCTTTGCGGTTCCCAAGCTAGTGCCTCTAAACTCCAGTAGCAAACTAGTCTAAAAAAGGCAGAGAGTAGCTATCCATAAGGAAAGAAAAAAGAATAATGTTTTTTCTTTCCTTGTGGTGACGAATTCGCCATATCGGCTACTTATACCAATTCTCTGTAAACTTGCACTTAATACTTACTCTTTCATTCTTGGCGTTCTTGGCGACGCCAGTCGCCTACGGAGGGAAACCCTCCTGCAGCGCTGGCTCGTCTTGTTGCTAATCGTCTAATAAACATTAAGTGCATCTTCATGGAGAATCGGTATTAATCGAAAGAAAGTTTATGTTTCCATGAAAAAGCAAAAAAATCTATTCAGCCATCTTACCGCAATAGAAAGAACTCACCTATCAGTACCTGCACAATTTTTGTTAGATAAAAATTTGCTTCAAGATAAAGTCAAAGTCCTAGATTTTGGCTGTGGCTTGGGCAATGATGTTAAATTATTGCGAAAAAAAGGATTTGATATTACAGGTTATGATCCTTATTATTTTCCGGAATACCCTAATGAGAAATTTGACACAATAATTTGCTTTTATGTTTTAAACGTTTTATTTCCGGAAGAACAAGGGGATGTTCTTATGAGAATATCGAACCTATTGAAGCCCGGAGGAAAAGCGTATTATGCAGTTAGAAGAGATCTAAAAAGAGAAGGGTTTCGAGAACATTATATCCACAAAAAACCAACATATCAGTGCATTGTCAAACTTCCTTTTCAATCCATCTACTTAGATGAGTATTGCGAAATATATGAGTATATGCATTATAACTTACGAGATAATTTACGAGTAAACGCATCTAATAATTGTAATTGTATATTTTGTAATCCTCGTAGAAATTTAACTATCCTAACCGAATCAGCAACTGCTTATGCTATGTTTGATGGCTATCCCGTGAGTAAAGGTCATGTTTTGGTTGTTCCAAAACGTCACGTTACTAATTATTTTGAGCTACCGTTTAAAGAGCAATCTGCTTGTTGGTTTATGGTTAACAAAGTCCAAGAAATTCTCGCCAAAGAATTTGAACCGGATGGTTTCAATGTGGGAATGAACATCAATCGAGATGCAGGTCAAAATATGATGCACGCCAGTATTCATATTATCCCTCGTTACAAAGGTGATACTGTTGGTGCTAAAGGTGGGATAAGATATGTGATTCCTAAAAGAAAATAGTTCGTAATTTCTTGGTTGGGCAGAACTGCAAGAATGTTATCAATAGATAACTTGAAAAAAGAAGTCGTCACGAGGAAACCACGCCAGGATTCGCCAGCGCTGCTTTCGTGTTACCCAAAACTAGACAACTGTCTCTCCCGTTGGGCTAGGAGATTTTTCAGTCCTTTAATGAAGCAGGATTTCAAGCACTGCAATCTTTAATCGAGCACCAAGTTAAGAATTAAATTGCACTAAATATACAAGCTATTGACACAGTGGGGTCATACTTGTGTCATATCCACTTGGTAGTTTAAAAGTAGCCAACACTAAGGTTTTTGTCAAGAATACTGAGTTGTAACTTCAGAATTTATCAGAAAAACCTTAGTTAATAACACTGATATTTGGTGATCATTATGTTCTCTTTTTTCTTTGCTGTCTTTTTAGTAAGTTTAGTGACTTTATTTGGTGGAGCTGCTATAGCTTACCTATTCCCACAGAGTAATTCTCAAGATTAAGGGATACTCCATAAATAATTCAAAATTCAATTCAAAATTCAAAATTGAAAAATTAAGAACTGGAAACTACTCTATTTCGTTCACATCAAGCAAATAAATATACAAAAACCAGTTCTTTGGGATAGTCCTGTATAGGAATGATATTGGCGACGCATAACCTGCTCAGTTACAGCCTCAGGATCATTACAATGCATCACCACCTGTTTCGGTTTAGCTTAGGTACTATTGACTCATAGTCCAAGTCTTTGTGTAGCAGAAATTTCTCTTTCCCTGTGTTGTATTAATAACGCAGGGTTTCTTTTTTATTGGGATATATAGTATTCATATCAAGGATTTTTCAAGTGATTAATCATTAAAAATTGGTATAAAAATAGAGATTTAACTGCTGAGACTGCGAAACAAATTACTTAATTTATACTTGTTTTAATTATATTTATCTGTAAATATCTTGATCTTTAAAACTATTGCTCTACTTATGAAGTCGTATAAATGTTTTTGGTCAAATCTTCGTAAAAGTTATCTTCGGATATATGAATTATCTTTTTTTGAACTTTAATATTTAAACTATACAAAGGGTAAAATAGTTATAATTAATCAGTAAATTTTCTAATTTATGGAAACATAAGAGTAAAATAATTAAAACATCTCCGTGAGATTTCTATTTTATTGAATTTTTTATTAAATAAGTGTATGTACTGATTGGTAAGATTTTACGGTTAGATTAACATTTAGCTAAATTCTAGAAGAGTTTTATGCATCTGCTTCACCAATAGACAGCCGTTTTAAAATCCTCTTGGTTGTACTGATGAACTTATGTCATAAATGAATCTAAATTATGTTTTCTAAATCTTTGATAACTGAAGGAGTCGCTACCGTGAATAAGGTGCAATTGGCTTTTCTTATTAACTACCTACTGATGACTGGCTATTTTTTGATTAATTGGTTAAGATTCTTTCTCCGTCATCCTAGTTATTCGCCAGAAGAAAAATTTCTGTCTAGTGTGATACTTTTCATTACTACAGTTTTATGGCCCATCATTGTTCCTATGTCTTTTGTAAAAATATTGACGACACGGAAAGTAGAGTTTAATACTATGATTCCTGTCATAGTCGCAGTCTTTGCCTTCAGTGTTGCACTTTACATGGGTTAGCTAGTTTTATAGGACTAGACTGTGTTTTGGTGTCTCATAATTGCTATTAATAAAATCAACTGAGATTTTGCATCTACCATTAAACCTCAACCAAAAATACAGTCTGCGAACTATAATGCTTGCTATTCACGTTAAGAAAAATGACAACTCTTGAGGTGTTTTCTAGTAACCTGTGGTTTAATTACTAGCTAAAACTGATAACAACTATACTGATATAGCAATTTGTGCAGGAGTTGTGAAATTACTCGTTGAGGCACTTAACGCTTAACAGGGAAGAAGAATATACAAATGTACCTTGTTTTTAAGTGCAGAGTGCAGGCACTTTCATGCAGATGAAATAGGACTGCTATATTTCTCAGATATCTAGTAAGTCACAGCGTTAATTACTATACAATTCAACAAAAGTCAAAAGTGGTTAACAACTACTAAAAAAACAGTTAACAACATCATTTTTGACCTGTGTCAACCAGCGTTGGATACTTTTTACCAATAATTTGTTAGTGTAAACTCTAAGGGTGTTGGTGATTTTTAAAACAAAAATTAGATATCTAAGCATTATTAGAGACACTTATCACTCTCATCATGAGAAAATATTGTTTTGGTTCCAAAGTATCAGCGATCGCTTGTGCGATTGCAACCGCAATAATCGGTATTGATTTCAGCATGGCTGACTCTTCTGCTCACGCTGGTGTCGTTGACCTTAGCTGTACGGGAGGATATACAGCTACCTACAGCCCTGGTCTTACGTTTGAAGAAAAAGAAACTGTTATCACTCGTGATGGAACGTTAAGTACATGCGTTCCTCTGCTAACTGACGCGACAATCGTATCGGGTCGTGGTAGCAGCAAAGTTACAGTAAACGCTTCCTGCAATTCGGCAAATACACCCCCGTATGATCTTAAATACAATTGGAGCAACGGGCAATCTAGCACCATACACTTCTCCTCTACTGTTCAACAGAAACCTGCTGGTGACACCGTTTTCATAAGCACCGGGATTGTTACCGACGGAGAGTTTAAAAATGACATGGCAACAAGAACCCTCACTCTAGCTACATTGGATTCCACGCAATGCCTCTCTACCGGTGTTTCCAGTGCCACTGGTAACGAAACACTGGTGTTGACTGGTCAATAATTTATTGAACATAGTGACATGTTCTTGTCCGAGGAATCAGTTACAGCGCTTTTCAAGTAAATAAACCACGGGGTAGGGGCTGTTCTTGCGGTGCCCCTACGAAAATCTGTGGTTCAATTGGCTGAAAATAGCTGTAATACCACTGAAGTTATGTAGATAAAAAATAGGGATGAGCATCTTGCTCATCCCGTACATAAGTTATTTTTAAGCAAAAGGCTTATTGCGCTTGAATTGGAAAAGCACCCGGACGCACAGCTAAATTGAGATTTTGCCCATTGCGATGCAATTCCATGCTTACATTTCCTCCAACTTGGCTATTTTCTACTGCATTTTGAACAGAGGTTGCGTCGCTCACTGCTTTACCATCAAGTTTTTGGATAACATCACCAGCACGTATCCCTGCTTTGGCTGCTGGTGAGTTGGGCATAACTTTGACAACTAATACGCCATGATCTTCATTAACACTCAAACCGCTGTTGGGGTCAGAGTTGATGTTTTGTTTCAACTCAGGCGTTAATCCTACCATCTGAATTCCTAAATAAGGATGTTGTACTTTGCCCGTCGCTATCAGTTGATTGGAAATTCGTTGCGCTGTATTGATAGGAATCGCAAAGCCCAGTCCTTGTGCTCCTTGGATGATGGCTGTGTTCATCCCTATAACTTGCCCTTGGGCATTAATTAGAGGTCCGCCAGAGTTACCAGGGTTAATTGCTGCGTCTGTTTGAAGATATTCTACTCGTCTGTCGGGAGCACCAATCTGATTGCTAGTGCGACCTGTTGCACTAATGATTCCAGTAGTGACGGTATTACCCAAACCAAGGGGGTTACCAATGGCGATCGCCCAGTCTCCAGGTTGTAGCTGGTTTGAGTTACCCAATGCCACCGTTGGCAGTTTATCTGCTTGAATTTTAACAACAGCCACATCTGTCAGTTCATCTTTGCCCAGCACTTTACCTTTATAAGTGCGTCCATCCTTGAGCGTTACAGTTACTGTATCTGCACCATCCACTACGTGAGCATTCGTAAGAATCCGACCGTCAGCACCAATTATAAAACCTGAACCAGTTCCCCGTTCTACCTGGCTTCCTTGTTGCCGTGGTAGTGCAGATCCAAAGAATTGACGGAAAAACGGATCGTTAAATTGCTCTGGTAACTGGCTTTTGACTGTTCGCGAAGAATCAATCCGCACGACAGCTGGTCCTACCCTTTGTACAACCTTCGTAACAAAGCTAGTACCGTCTGAATTCGGTGGTATTGGCAGAGCAGCATTTGCTGGACTCACAGCTAGGTTAGATGCATTTTCACTTACCTGTTGTGAGTGAGATGCTAAGTAGCCACCCGCAAACGTCATCCCAGAGCCGAGTAACACTAACGATAAATGAAAAGCTGTTTTTCTCCAAGAAGCAGTATTATGGTTTAAAGAATTGTGACTGTCATCACTGGGTTTTTTATACATTTTGTTTCTGTAAGAATTTCTAGATACCATTCCAATTTAAAAAAACTTTGTGACGATACTGTTACACAGATATGACACAATTGTGAAAAGTCTTACTGCATAAGTCCTATGTCTATTGAAGTTGGGTTTGTGTTCCTAGGCAAGAGCCTTTGTGGAAAAACCCTTGAATAAAAAGTAGAAGCAATAGTAAGACATTCAAAGGGAAAGTCAGCCAACAGGAACAATCGAATTGATGGCAACAGTCGAGACAATACTGAAATTATATCTGTTGAAGTTGGGTTTGTGTTGATCGGCAAGAGCTTTTCCTCCTAACTTGCACATTTTAGAACCGTTATACAGTAAGGCTTTGAGAAATCTCAGAAAAATGTGCTTGTTTCATATTTTGCGGGAGCGTTAATCGCGCCCGTTGGGCGCTCAGATATTGCACCTCCCCCTGAGTACGCCTTGAACTTTAGTTCAAGGCTCATAGTCGAAGTCCGTTAAAACTGAGATCTTGCACCATTCTCAACAAGCGGGCTTGCAGTGCGAGCCAAAATCT
>NZ_JCACKO010000086.1:0-20206 GCF_059505445.1 Brasilonema angustatum
AGATTTTGGCTCGCACTGCAAGCCCGCTTGTTGAGAATGGTGCAAGATCTCAGTTCAAACGGACATCTTGCACCATTCTCAAGAACACAACCTCGTCCGCCTGGGAATCAATTCCCAGGCTCACAGCCCAAGTCTACTAAAGTAGACTGAAAAGCTCATGCAGTCATCTTTAGATGACTTTTCCTATGAGCCTGGGATTTAAATCCCAGGTGGACGAGAATGCAAGCTTGAGAATCGTGCAAGATCTGAGCGCCCAACGGGCGCGATTAACGCTCCCGCAAAATATGAAACAAGCACATTTTTATAAGATTTCTCAAAGCCTTACTGTATAACGGTTCTAAAATGTGCAAGTTAGGAGTGAAAACGGACTGGAACGCATATTCAGTAAGCTTTAGCTTACAGTAGCTCTGAGCCAAGAAATTTATTTCTTGGCGGACAAGAATTATGGTGCAAAGTCTGTGCTAAGCGCAGCGTGTCCGCAGGACATAGACACCAAGAATTGGTAGAGTATGCGTAAGTCTTACCTTTCTCATGATGACTAAACCGCAAATTGTCTTCGGAATTCCTTTAGAGTTTGTTGAAGACATTATACAACTATACTGAACAGACTGGCGCATCTACGAAAACTGATTAATATCGAAAGCTGTTTAACAATTTATCGTATGTCGCAAGAAATCCCAACTCCAGAAAAAATCTGGATTATTGTCGAAGAAACATCTCAAACAGAAACTACGACTGGTTCTAGAAGCAGTCGTGATATAGGAGGAAGACTTGGAGAAACTAGGGAAGTCGAAGTCACAGAAGAAGTTGTGAGTACTAAACGCACAGCGGTTGAGGTGACTAAACTCAAGCAAGAAATGAAGGGGTTTCTGCAAGCAATGAGAGAAATGCTTGATGAAGAGGAAGAACCCAGTTCCAAAATGCAGCTGGATGAGGTTCAGTTATCAGTGGAAATTAATGGAGAAGGACAAATCAGCTTGTTTGGCATTGGTGGAGGTAAAGCTGGGGGAAAAGGAGCGATGACTTTTAAATTTAAGCGCAAATAGTTGGGGCTTGAGTATGGGTAGGAATTGGGCGATTGTTGTTGGGATTAATCACTATGAAAACCTGCGATCGCTAAACTTTGCCAAGCGAGATGCTTCTGTAATGGCAGCTTGGTTTCAACAAGAAGCCAGGTTTGATGAAGTTTTCGTTTTTACTGAGGATTCTCCCCCAATTGCAACGAATCCACCAATTCCCACTCAACCGACTTTCGGACATCTACGGCGATTTTTACGGGCACAATTTGAGAATCTTGAATCTCCTTTGTTAAAGCCAGAAGATAATTTATGGTTTTTCTTTGCAGGTCATGGCAATCGATATAAAGATAGAGATTATTTAATGTTCTCGGACAGTGACCCAGGTGATGTAGAACATACAGCAATCCCTGTTGATTATATCACCCAAAGATTGCGCCGCAGTGGCGCTGATAATGTGGTGTTATTTTTGGATGCTTGCCGAGATGAAACTAGTCGGGCGGGATTGGGAATTGGTGAACAAAGGCATCAGGGAGTTATTACCTTTTATTCCTGCACAGCTAACCAAAAGTCTTGGGAAATTGATGAATTACAACATGGTTCCTTTACGCATTCGCTATTACAAGCACTGCGAATTCAAGGAGAAGCTAATTGTGCCACAGTAGAGCGTCTAGAACAATATTTACGTTATCAAGTTCCTCATTTGAATGCTCGGTATAGAAAGCCTGCACAAAATCCTTATCTCCAGGCAGAGCCACCCTACAAAATGTATTTCATTTTATTAGAGCAAACTGCTACGCTTAGAGATGTGGAACCATTGAAGTTTCAAGCATCTCAAGCAGAAAACGACGGTGATTTCTCATTAGCTGAGCAATTGTGGGTGAGAGTTTTAGCTGTATCCCGTGGTGATTTGGATGCAATTAAAGCTATTAAAAGAATTGCTGTGCGTCAGCGAGGAAACTTTGAACCGATAAACTCAACTTCTGAGAGTATCGGTTCATTAAGCACAGATAGATCAGCAAGTTCTGAACCAGCCCAAAAATCATTTGTTCAAAGGCAAAAGGAACATCAGCAGAATTTAGTTCGCTATGAGCAAGCTTTCTTAAAAGCAATTAACCGAGAATATCCCCTCAGTCAAGCAACTCGTAGTGACCTTACCCTGCTACAGCAATCTTTGCAAATTCCTAACAATGAAAGGGAACAAATTGAACAGCCAATTCTTGCTAAGAAAGATGTAGAAAATCGCAAACGCCAGGAAGAACAAGCAGAAAGACGCCGACAGCAACAACAAGCAGTAACAACAAATAGTACAACTCCAGCCGTCATAACCCGACAAAAGTTTTTAAAATGGGTAGGCTTAGGAGGAGCAGGCTTAGTGACAGCAGTGGTAGCGGGTAAGATTTTTATTAGTAACAGTCCAGAGTCTACTTCCCTGTCTAGTCCAGAGTCTAGTCCCTTGTCCAGTCCAAAGTCTATAGAACTTAGCCCCAGTGTAGTACTTACGCCCAGTTCAGAGTCTACTCCCACGCCCAGTCCAAAGTCTATAGAACTCAGCCCCAGTGTAGTACTTACGCCCAGTTCAGAGTCTATTCCCACGCCCAGTCCAGAGTCTACTCCCACGCCCAGTCCAGAGTCTACTCCCACGCTCAGTCCAGAGTCTACTCCCTCAAGAAGAAGAAGAATAAGAAGAGTATCAACAGATGATTTCCCAGATGATTCCCTGTCCACTCGAGAGTCGTATCGTCGCAGTTACCGTAGGAACGTCACAAATGAAACAGAAACAGCTGCTGCACTTAACCTTGAAAGCGCAGTTCGCTCCAAGTTAGAAGCTAATATCCCCAACGGTCATTTAACAATTGCAGCTTCAGAAGATGGCACAGTAACAGTATCTGGAACTGTAACTAACAAAGACGAGTTAGGTAAGATTGACACTTTACCAAAACAAATCAAAGGCGTTACAAAAATTGTTAATAAAGCCACAGTTGCTCCACAGTGACTCAGGAGCCTTTAGTGACAACTTAAAGCGATCAACACTGAAATTAACAAATTTACCAGAGCGAGCAAAAGTTATGGGGGAAACTAATCTGACGGCTGGTATTTTTCCCACATTTTCACCAAAGCGGCTACAGTACCAGCGCTGACTCAACAGCTCGTCGTGTTAGCAGCAAGCGTAATCACCGCGACTGGACAAGGTGCCTTGTTGAGAATAGCATCGGTGCGGTGACCAAAGAACGCCCGACCTGAAACTGTACGTACACTGCTAGCCATAACAATCAAGTCTACTTGATTAACGTCAGCAAACTTGACAATTTCCAACTCTGGACTTCCAGTGAGGATTGCAGTTTTGACAGATGCCCCCAGTCCCCGCCCCACCTCAGCTTGCTGATCCACAATCTTTTGGGCAATATCTGTTACAGAGGTCATCGTCTGCTGCTCAAACAGAATGTACTCTTGCTGAGTCCGGTTGACGACATTGACTAATGTAACTGTTGCCCCAGTTTGAGTGGCGATCGTACTTGCGACCTCCACTGCATGTTGGCTATACTCAGTGCCACTCGTCGGCACTAAAATATGACCAATTTTATGATAAGCAGCCAGATCGGTTTCTTCCTCCGCTTCGGATAAATTAGACTTGACAACCATTGTGGCGCAAGGAGCTTCTTGAACTACGCGATCGACCAGCAAACTGAATAGCGCACCTCTGGAACGCTGACGTTCCGTTGCGCCTATAACAATCAAGTCATAGCCTTTGCAAGCTTCTTTAAGAATCACCTCAGCTTTGTTGCTTCCCGACTCCACCTTACTTTCCAGTAGCGACTCGGCAGGTAGATGAAATTTCTCGGTTACTGTAGCAATAGCAGTTTCTGCGGTGGTGTCTTTTACAGCAGTCGCCACAGCATTAGCTGATTTCGTCTTGGCTTTTTTATCACTTTTGGCAAATAAAACCGTCACTTCAACGGGATTTTGGTGTGCCAAATGACTCACTAACTGAGCTGCTAACTTAACGTTCGGTCCTCCTTGGGTGGGCATGAGTATTCGGCGGATGCGCTTGATAAAGCTGCGGCTAGCTTGTTGTTCTTGCTCCAACCGCTGAACTTCTTCATCACTCATCGTCACCTTGGACAATGACCAACGCAACAAGGGAGGAGCCATCAACGAAGTTACAATTGCCACCATCACAATAATCGAATACATCTGCGGGTTTAGTACGCCTAAGGAAACTCCAATAGTGGCAACAATAATCTCCATTGCGCCACGGGCATTCATCCCCGAACCCATCGCAATACCTTCCCAATGGCTCAAACCACCGATACGAGAACCTATGTATGCTCCAGTGAATTTACCGAAACAAGCAACTGCCAGTACGACCAAGCCAATTCCCAACGTCTGAGGATTAAGTATTTGCAGTAAGTCTACCTTTAATCCTGCTGTGGCAAAGAAGATAGGAGCTAGAAACCCAGAGGTAATCAGTTCTAGAGTCAGCCCCGCCTCCCGACTAAAACGCGGTGATTGCCCTGCTAAAATCCCGGTGACAAAAGCTCCCAATGCAGCTTCAATTCCCAAAGTATGGGTAAAAGCAGCAGCACTTAACGCTAGTATAAGCAGAGCTGACAAACTCGCTGTTGGTCCACCAATGTGATTATCTACCCAGCGAAACACCGAAGACATGAGCGATCGCCCAATCGTAAAAGCGATTCCCAAAAATAGTACCGCTCCACCAACCGACCGAAATACCGTCTGGAAATCAAATTTCCCACTGCTTGCCAATCCTGATACGACAGACAGGAGAATCCAGCCAATGGTATCATCGGTCATACCAGCCGCTAGAGTCACCTGACCAATATCCCGCCGAATCAGCTTTAAGTCCATCAGCACTTTGGCAATCACTGGAACTGCCGAGATACTCATAGCAGTTGCAATAAACAGACTGAAAATCAGACGATGACTAGGATTGACTAAAAAGCTCTCTGGCAGAAACCAGCCTAAACCCAGTCCAGTTGCAAAGGGAATGACAATCCCTCCCAAAGAAATTACCAGAGCTGTTTTGCCTTTGCGGACAATTAAATTCAGGTCTGTCTCCAGCCCGGTGACAACTAGCAAAAACAGCACTCCTAACCAGGAGACGACCGAAAGCAGATCAGACTGTGCCTGAATTTTAGGGAAAATATGCTCCTGTAAATTTGGCAGAAGCCAGCCGAACACCGACGGACCAAGTAGCACCCCTGCAAGTAATTCACCAACCACAGGTGGTAGCTTGATTCGACGCATGAACTCACCTAAGCCTCTGGAGACCAAAAGCAGTAGAGCTAACTCTAGCAATATCAGAAGCAACTCGTGGTGACCAAGGGGCTTGATTGGACCTTTTTGGGCTACTGCACTAGCAGCAAGTAAAGGGTCGAACAGTGGATTCATGATTTTTCTAAAAATTTCTGAAGATGCTCTCACAAGAATCTTCGATGGTCAGCAACTGGAAATCATCTATCTTAGAGCTATTTCATCTCAAAAGCAGGATTAATACAAACAGTTTTTGTTCGCAATCAAGCTAAGTATAGCGAAAGAGGTTATTGGATCAACTTTTCACTAAATATAATATAAACAAGTCTTTATGCAGTGGACTTTAGAAAATATCAAAATCGCATTACAAAGCGTAATTTTAAAGGCGGCTGGTGTGGATGTGATTGCGTTTCATTACGGCGGCTTCGACGATGTTCAACGAGAGTGAAGCGATCTGCCGCTATGCAGAGCGCGAAGCTATCGCCATTTACAACGATCCAGCTGACCTGCTAACGCAATATGAACATTTTCTTCTAGTAAACAGAAAGCGATAATTAGGACAAAACCCCAATCATCGCCACCCAGCCTTTGTGAACACTAGAAAAATATTCCAGCAGCAAAATTAGATAGCTCCTGGACCTTTACCCCGTTGATCACCCTCTACTGTGAGTTCACCTTGTTTATCTTCATTAACTTCTGCGAGATCTTCAGTACGCTCTGCAGTATCTTCTACTTCTACTTGTCGCGCATCACCCGGTGTATCATAGTACATTTCCGGCTCAATCGCGTGGTTATTTGTTAAACCTTCTTGGTCAGTTGTGAAACCCTTGGTGGTGTCAATACTGTTACCTCCCTCTTCTTCAGGCGTTCCTTTGAACAGATCTTGTTCTCTTTCAAGACGAGCAGCTGTTTCGGCAGGTGTTATTCCTCTGTCAAAATTATTATTCTCAACGCGAGCTGAGGAATCTACTGCTTTGTTAGGTGATTCGCTAGCCATAAATGATGGATGTCCTTGTTAAAAAATCTGTTAAATTTCGTTCAATAATAAGGTTATGTTTTTCCATACTCAAGAATAAACTATCTTTAGAAGTGCTCTTACTCAAAAACCTCTATCTAAAGATAGATAAAACAAGTATTTGGTATTATTCTCAACACTAATATTCTTTTATTAAGTAGCTCAACCTAATTAAACGTGAAATGTCCGCAGCGTTAGCCCAGCGTGCCCGGAGGGCAGCAGAACGCAGTGAAGCATAACATTGAATTTACAAATTTAGGATGCTCCCCTATAAATAAATTATAAAAACGGTCAAATAGAAAATTTCACTTCTACTTGACCGCAATTTCTTAAACTAATTATTCATGACAAAAAACAAGCTTATTAATTCACTTTGGGTTTGATAGTCTTGCTATTTTTCTACAATCCCAATAGTTTTATGAGTTAGCTGATTTATCAGATATTTTAGCTTTTTGCCTGAGCAACTGTGGCTTTATTAACAATTTTTGTAACGCCTTTGATTTGTTTTGGCAAAGTGTCAATTTTAGCTAACTGGTCTTTTTTAGCTACAGTTCCAGATACTGTTACTGTGCCATCTTCTGAAGCTGCAATTGTTAAATGACCGTTGGGGATATTAGCTTCTAACTTGGAGCGAACTTCGCTTTCAATATCACGTGCAGCTCTCTTTGTCGCACTCCCATCATTGAATGCATCGTTCCGCCCCTCACGAGCACGAATGTCAGAATTTAGTTGTTTTCTGCGGATCTCACTCTGAGCATCTTTCTGAGCAGCTTCTGTAGCTTGTGCAGATGGTGCTTGTGTCGCTTGTTCTGTCGCGGAACTAGGTGCATCTGCAGTAGTTTTGGAAGGAGGATTTTGACAAGCAGTAGCACCAAAAAGTAAAACGCAGCTGATGAAAAAAGGAGTGATTTTGTTCATGTTTCTTTCTTGGATTAATTCTTTATAATTTCATAGTAGTTAGTTGTTAATTCTTAGCAATTACTTACTATGAGTTAATAATTATAAATTACTAACTCATAACAACTAACCACTAACGACTAAGCAATTTCGGTTCGGTGGTCAACAATGATTACAGCAGGATCATTTGCATCATACCCTGTTGAGTAATTGGTAGAAGGGGTATTCACAACTGGCGTTTCCCGACGAACACCCCGGTCATAACCTTGGTGATGAACACCATCTATGTCGGTGGCATCAAAGATATCAAACTCTTCAATTCCTCGACGTTTCAAAATTGGTTCAGCATGGTGGATTTGATCGTTTGTGCCATCAACAATCACCAAGTTATCGCCTCTATTAACGCGATCGCTGTAAACTCGGGCACGGTTTTCTGGAATTCCCAAACCAACGAGTCCGCCAGCCAAACCACCAGCCGCCGCACCAATAGCTCCGCCTGCAAGTGTTGTAGCTAAAGCAGTTGCTGCTGCACCGCCTGCAATTATAGGACCAACACCAGGAATGGTTAAAGCACCAAGACCAATTAACAAGCCTCCCAAACCGCCAAGAGCACCACCTGTGGCAGCTCCAGCTTTTGCGCCTTCGTCTGCTTTATTGCCTGTTTCAAGATTTGTATTGACGCCAGCAATATTGCTCTTGCCATCTGTATCTTTTGCAATCAGCGAGACTTGATTCAAGGGAAAACCTGTATCTCGCAGTTCTGTCAGTGCTACTTCTGCATCACGGCGGTGAGGAAAGACGCCAATTGCTCGTCTAGTTCTTTGCAATGTTGCTGTACCAATCCCAACAGGCTGTGTAGAACTAATAAGAGCTGGATCATGAATCTCCCATTGTTCAATTCCATGCCGATTTAGAATCCCAGCAGCACGATTAATCTCATCGTCATTACCATCAATAATGACGACATAATCTCCGTTATTCAGGCGCTCATTGTAAAAGTTAGTGCGAGCATCAGGAAATCTAAACCTTGTGGCGTCAATACGATCCCTCAAGTCAACTCCGGCAAAAGGTTCTCTTGCGGTTGAGTCCCTGTTAAATAGGGAAATTTGACTTAAAGGAAAACCTGCTGTTCGCAAATCGTTAACTGCAGCTTCGGCATCGCGTAGATGAGAGAAGTAACCAACGGCGTGTTTATTTTGACCCAAACCTCCACGTGGAGCAGAGGAGAGTCCAGTCGCTGGCGAGACATATTCGGCTGTCCCACTTGTGACTCCAGATCTGTCGTAAACGTCAAACTCTTCAATTCCCCGCCGTTTTAAAATCTCTTCTGCTCTAGCGATTTCTGCGTCTGTGGCATCTATGATGATCAGGTAGTCTCCACGCTCTACTCGTTCGTTGTAAACTCTGGCTCTTTCTTCAGGAATTCCCAAACCAACTAATGCGCCTAGTAAACTACCAGCAGCAGCACCAATACCAGCTCCTGCTGCAGTTGTAGCCAGGGCTGTTGCTGTTGCTCCTGCAAGCATAATTGGACCAATTCCTGGAACTGCTAATGTGCCAAGACCGACTAACAAACCAGTTAATCCGCCCAACACACCACCAGAAACAGCTCCAACTGTAGCGCCTTCATCAGATTTATTACCGATATTTTCCCGCACTTCGGTGCCCGCAATCTCATCGTTGCGGTCTGCATCTCGCTTGATGACAGATACCTTATCTATCGGGAAACCGGATTCTCTCAACTCATAGAGTGCGCCTTCTGCATCTCGACGATTAGAAAACACACCTACAGCACGCTTATTTACACCCATAACCATGCTTTCTTAACCTCAAGAGTAAAATTAATTTTCTAGGTTCTTATTAAGTACCTTCGATTTTATTTATCCAGGTTTTTAATTTTTTTTTCATCAATCCCTTGGAGGAATTTTTATCTATCTTTAGTATTAGAAAATAAAATAATGTGTAGTTTGTTTAAAAAAATTAAGATAAGATTTGATTTTAGATTATTTTTCTCATTTTTTATGTTTGAGATGATGTCTAAAAGTCTCATTAATTTTCATCAAACAATGTCTTGTTTTGTGTTTTCTGTATCAAGGCAGACAATCTGACTGTCATTCAAAGGCTTTGCCAAGAGTTGTTTGAGCGGTGAGTCTAGCCCCCGTCTTGGTGAACCAGTACTGCGGGAGAGTTTCCAACGCCAGATACCTAGGTCGGGAGACCCTCCCTCATCAAGTACTGGCTCCTCCGCAGGTGACTGGTGAACCCCGTAGGGGGCGGTTTCCGTCAGGGAGCGCGTAGCGTCTGGTGCAGGAGATTGGGGGACTGGCGTATGCGCAAAGCGCACGCCCAAAGGTCTAAAGCGCAGCGAGACCGGAGGTCTTCCCCGATAGCCCTCCGGGTTCGCCAGTCGCCTGCGGAGGGAGACCCTCCCGCAGCGCTGGACTCACCGTAAGGCGTGGCGTTAGCCATAGGAGAACGCTTAACAGGGAAAAAGCAATAAAGGTATACTGAGTTTTTTTCAAAAATCAAATAGGAGTCCTATATAAAATTAAGTTTTGTATTATTTATTGATAAGGCTTAAAAATTTCGCTTATGTTTAATAGTCTTGGCTTGCCTTCACCAAGAATAAGTGGCAACTTGCCATCCCATTTATCTAATGCTCGATTTTGCAAAATTTCTGGGGTTAGAGTTTCATTTAGTAATTTATGTACTTCAGCCTGTCCTTTTGCAAGATTAACTTTTGCCTCTGCTTCTTTTGATGCTTTGAGCGCTACAAACTCTGCCTTCTTTGCTTCTTGTTCGGCAATTTGTTTCGCTTCTACTGCTTCATCAAATTTCTGAGAAAACTGAACATGCACAAGAGAAACATCATCGACTGCGACATGATAGTTTGCTAATCGTGTCGTTAATGCGTCGTCTACTTCGGTTTTTACTTCTCCTCGTTTAGTAATTAATTCCTCAGCAGTATACTTTGCCATAACTGCCTTGAGAACTTCTTCAATTGCTGGGTTGAGAATCCGGTCTACAACATTTTTTTCATCCCCAATTTGTTGAAAGATACTATTTACTTCCTCTGGAATAATATGCCAATTCAGTGCTATATCTGTAAAAATATCCTGCAAATCTTTCGAGGAGGCTTCAGCCGAAATGTCTTGTTTTTGAACTCGAACACTTAATTTTTTGACTGTATTAACAACAGGGATGATAACATGAATCCCTTCTCCTAATATTTTGTGTTGTACTTTTCCAAATTCCATCAATACCCCCCGTTCACCTGCGTTGACAATGACAAAAGGCGTGAGGAAGATGGTGATCAAGCATAAAAGTGCAGTTAGTTTACCCGCAGTGTTAAAGGCTTTACTTTTTTTCATGCTGACCTCACGGGAGTGTGGAAACCGTGCGCTTTCAAGCCACGGAGGAAACACGACACGGTTGATTTCTCAACCCTTCGGCACTTTCCTGGGTAAACCGTCAAATTCTCCAAATTAGGCATATGAATAACCGTCCTTTTTGTGAATCTGTTTGCAATACCTGTGATTAACGCCTTGGATTAACTCAGTCTTAGTTGCAACGTTAAAACTGCCTGTTGCACGAGTTGCAATTCTTCCAACATATTGACCAACCTTTTTCCCAGAAGTAACGGTTGCCTTAACAACATCTCCAGTTTGAAAACCAAAATGAAATTTAGCTCTTGAGCAATGACGACTAGGAAAACCGTATTTGTCAGTTCGGCATAGTTGACGGGTTCCGTGCCCGTTTGCTGTGATCAGCAAGGGTTTTACATTCTTGACTTTGAGAATTGGCGTAGATTTCCCCACACACCCAGCATCAAGCCAATGCGTTTTGTCTAGACCTTGCTGAGTGCGGTTGAATTTGGTCAATCCTCCTGATCCTGTTTCTACTGATAAACCAGTTGCTTTTAACACTTCCAGCAATGCAAACCTAGTTGTATTAACTGCGGCAGCACCTGCCAATGGTTTTTTAGCTTGTTTAAGAATATTCTCTAACTTTGATGGGTCTTTTTTGAGGAATTCCCTAATGTCTTTTGTCCCTTTCTTCTGAATCTATTACAAAAACTTTGGACATAAATGTCCCTCCTTTCGACTACCCTCAAGGCAAGCCTTTAAGGTAATGTGAGCTTTGACAATGTTCAGAATCGGTACTATCCAAAACACACTTCCTTAACCCATACAGATGTTTAATCTTTTGGTTCTAGAGCTACAAACTAGCTACGCATTTGTAGGTAGGAACTTTAACGCTTGTTCTGAACGTAGTGCGCTAACCACTTAGTCTGGTAAGCTAGGGCTTCAACGTTTGCTGAAGCCCCCAAATTCAATTTGGGGGTTGCTTACAGCTGCTCTACATTATCAACTCAACTGATTCAACAACGGACGAGCTAGGAAAAAGCTAGAAATTGATTTAGCATCAAGTAGCTCACCGTCAAGAATAGACTTCTCTAGCTCATCTGGTGTGAAAAATACTGTTTCCAAATCCTCGTCTTCGTCTTGTGTTGGTGCTTTCTCAAGCTTTTCTAAATCTTGTGCTAAATAAGCATAAATGATTTCATCAGAATAACCCGGAGCGAGAAAAAATTCTCCTAGTTTTTGCCACTTTTGGGCACGGTAGCCAGTTTCTTCTTCTATTTCACGCTGAATTGTCTCTAGGGGATCTTCGTTTGGTTCCAATGTACCAGCAGGAAACTCTAACACTCTTCCTTGAACCGCAAAACGATACTGGCGCAAAAGTATCAGTTTACCTTCTGAAGTTACGGGTACAGCTAAAGCGCCACCTGGATGACGAATGCATTCCCATTCTCCTTCTGCGTTATTAGGTAATCGTAAGCGATTAACCTCAAAATCAAATTTGCGTCCTTTATAGTACAAGCGCTGTCTGAGCAGCTGGGGTAATTCTCTACCTAGTGGCATAGTTCAATAATTTGCTTTAAATATATACAGACTAAGGCTTTGAGAAGATGTCAAAATCAGCGTTGTCTGTATCTGTTAGTGGTAAACTTAGTAGCCACCAACAAGTGTACTTCAGAACAGCCTACCTATCTTTTTTACTTCTCAAGCTTCTTGTCGCACAGGATCATGACCAATTTTACTGCCAAGGGCGATCGCACTATTAACCTTTATTAAGTAACGTATTTTGCTTGCCTGTTTTGTTTTTGTGTTTTATATTTTTTCAGCAGTACTATTGCTTGATGGAATGAGAAAAGATAAAATTTGTATAAATAAAAACACAAAACTACAGCAAAAATTTTAGCAAAAACGATATATCCAATCATTACTAGGGTGATATACTATCACGAATGTAGTGCAATGATCAAAAAACTTTGGATGGTGGTTAGATTGCAACTGCTTGAAGTGAGGAATTAACGTGGTTAAGTTTACCTCCTGGTTCAAGGAACGACCAGAAAAGTCGAGTGAAGCTGATAAGGTTCAACTAAACTCGCCGGCTAGCGATCAAAATGAGGAGAAAGAGGGATTAACAAATGAAAATGATAAGACAACACCAACCAAGCCAGCAAGGCAAAACAAATTACTGAACCAAATACTTTCCAAACTTCCGCTCAGTCACAAACCCCTTTATCGTCGTTACTGGTTTTGGGCAGGCTTGGGTATAAGTAGTGGAATTATTGCCATTGCCTACGGAATTCGAGCAATAGACCAAGGTTTACCAGATAAAGCGGAACTTAATGCAATTGTTCGAGAACGTACACTGACTATAAAAGCTGCTGATGGTAGTATTATACAACAACAAGGTGAAGCAACTAGAGAACAGTTAAAAATAGAGGAAATACCAGATAAACTTAAAAAAGCTTTTATTGCTTCAGAAGACAGAAGGTTCAAAGAACACAACGGAGTTGACCCCCAAGGAATAGTTAGAGCAGTTTTAAATAACATGCGATCGCAAGACGTGGTGGAAGGTGGTAGTACCATTACGCAACAACTCTCAAGAATTCTGTTTCTCAAACAAGAGAAAACTTTCTGGCGCAAGATTAAGGAAGCCCGATTAGCACAAAAAATAGAAGGGCAATTGTCCAAAGACGAGATTCTAGAACGCTACCTGAATTTGGTTTACTTGGGTTCTGGTGCTTACGGTGTCGCAGATGCAGCATGGGTTTATTTTAGTAAATCTGTGGATCAACTCACCTTGGATGAAATGGCGATAATTGCAGCATTACCTCCTGCCCCAAATCGCTTTTCGCCACAAGTTAATAAACAAGAGGCAAAACAACGGCGAGATTTGGTACTACAGCGGATGCTGGAAGATAGATTTATTACAGCAGCCGAAAAACAAAAAGCAACTGCAGAACCAATTCAGCTCAAACCAAGTCCGCCCAAACGATGGCAAGAAGAAGCCCCCTACTTTATTAGCTACATTCAAAAAGAATTGCCCAAGTATGTTTCCCCCAAAGCACTGCAAGCAGGCGGTTTCACAGTGGAAACGAGCTTGAACTTGAATTGGCAGAAAGCGGCGGAAGCAGCTGTGAAAAAAACGCTGCGAAATCAGGGGCGCTGGGAAAACTTCAAGCAGGCGGCTTTGGTTGCCATTGATCCCCGCAATGGTGACATTAAGGCAATGGTTGGGGGAAAAGATTTTGGTAAGAACCAATTTAATCGTGTCACTCAGGCGCAGCGTCAACCAGGTTCAACATTCAAGGGGTTTGTTTATGCAGCTGCTATAGCAAGCGGGATGGATCCTTACGACACCTACCTCGATGCACCCCTAGTTGTAGATGGTTATGAACCGAAAAACTTTGATGAGGGTTACCGAGGCATGCTAAGCATGAGAGACGCCCTCACCAAATCGGTTAACATTATTGCGGTGAGAATCCTAATGAAAGTGGGTTTTCAACCAACTATCCAACTTGCCCACAAGATGGGGATTCAATCGGAACTCAAACCGATGTATTCCTTGGCGCTGGGTTCTTCTGAAGTCAATTTGCTAGAGTTGACCAGTGCCTATGGTTCTTTCGCCACAAAAGGCCTACACGTACAACCTCATGGTATTACCCGTATCCTTGACCGTCAAGGTAAAGTCATTTGGTCTGCCAAGTTTAAGCAAGAGCGGGCGATCGATGCAGACAGTGCTGCTATCATGACTTGGATGCTTCGTAATGTTGTGCTAAATGGAACCGGTCGTGCGGCTCAATTAGGTAGACCCGTTGCTGGCAAGACTGGCACGACCGATGATGCTCGCGATTTATGGTTTATTGGGTATATTCCCCAAATGGTGACAGGGGTTTGGTTGGGTAACGACAACAACAAACCCACCGACGGTAGCAGCGGTAGTGCTGCTAACACCTGGCATGAATTTATGGAAAAAGCCGTCAAGGAAATACCGGTTGAAAAGTTTCCAGAAAGACCCAAGTTAGAAGGTCGAAAAGCTACGATTAAAGCAGTACCAGTCAAAGCTAGGCGAATTATCAATCGCGCTATTACCTCTGATGACCAGCAATCTGATGAACAAGATACTCGCAGGTCATACAGACGACGAAGTCAACAAGTAAATTCTGATGATAGTGGTGAAGAGCGTTCATCTACAAGACGCAGATATAGAAGACGCTATTATCAGGAGGATCAGCAACAACAACAACAGGAAATCTCAACACCTAGAAGGCGCTATAGTCGTCGTTATCGTAGTGAAGAATCAAGTTCTAGTAGTGAGTCATCCTCACAATCATCTCGTTCACGGCGACGCTATCGAACAGAAAACTCTAATGATTCAACTCCAAGAAGGCGTAGACGAGAGTATACACAACCTGCAAACAACTCCCGTCCCTCAACTTCAACTTCTTCTCCTCCAACACGTTCGTGGCGGGAAAGACTTAAACCTACGACGCCATCTTCAGAAACAGGTCCTGAAGGCTAAAGCTCAGATTGAGCAATGGATATATCATTAGCTGAATGTAACTAAATATAGCAATTTTCACCCCTAAGCCCTCCTCACTGACGGGAGGGCTTAGGGGTGAGGTCATTTTAGTTACGGACAATGAAACGAACTTGATATAGCAATACGGTAGAAATTTCAAACGTGTAGAGATGCGAAATTTCGCGTCTCTATTTACTGGAGTTTAGACTAAAAGTCGGCGATCGCCCCCGAAAAAAGTTTAAGTGTACTAAAACGGATCACCAGCTAACTGTAGTGGAGTAAGCGGAGATTATCGGGTAGCCTCAATCTGGCACGAGGGGGCGTTGCCTCGTCCCCTCAGGAGCCAACAACCAGACTATGTGCCGCATAACTAGCTTGTATAAAAAAGAGGGAGATGAGCAAAAACGGACATCATCAGACTTTCACACGCCTATTTCCTATTCCCTGTTCCCTCTTCCTTGCTATATGTCCTAATAGAGTTGGCAATAGCTATACAGCTGGGTAAGAGATTATCTGCAACTGAATCTAACAACAATGGTTAGTTATGGACGGTAAGAGTATCAAAACCACAGTCTGAGTATTTTTGTTGAATGCTTTGTTGGAAATTAGATTTAATATGATAAATGGGCATTGCCAAACTAAAAATTTCGACTATTTAATATGAATATTTCACTGAGCAAATTACTGCCATTGTTAATTTTGACACTATTATTCCCGCTAGTCTTTCTCAATGGCTGGCTAGCGTTTCGAGTTATTCTATATTTTAAACCCCTTATAACAACTTTTATTTTAGCAGGTTTACTTGCTTTTATTCTCAATTATCCTGTTTCGATTCTTCAGCAACGGGGAGTGAAAAAAAATTATGCAGTGGCATTAGTTTTTATAACATCTGTAATAATTCTATTTGCTTTAGGTTTGACTCTGTTGCCTGTTGTTTTACAGCAGTCTCATGAAATGGTGACAATACTTCCTCAATGGATCGATTCTAGTGAGTCTGAATTCAAAAATATTAATGATTGGATACTTAGTCTCGGTTTAAAAGTAAATATTAATCAGATTTTTACTCAAATAGTAAATCGCCTACCTAATGAGTTAGAGTATCTGGTAGATGAAATCTTTACTATTGCAATCGACACTATTGATAGTATCTCAGAAGCTTTAATTACAGTGGTGTTAACTTTCTATTTGCTATTAGATGGCGAGAGAATTTGGGATAGTTTCTTTAAAAAATTACCTTTGAGTTTTGGTCAGCAGTTAAGGCAGTCTGTTCAAAGAAATTTTCAAAATTACTTAATTGGTCAGGTAGCTTTAGCTTTCCTAATGGGTATTTCACTAACTATAGTGTTTCTCGTTCTTCAAGTTCAATTTGCTTTACTCTTTGGTTTGGGAGTCGGGATTTTAAGTTTAATTCCCTTCGGTGATGTTGTTAGCCTTGCTGTAGTTACTCTGATTATAGCTTCACATGACTTTTGGCTAGCAGCAAGGGTTTTAGCTGTAGCCGTTGTCATTGACCAATTAATTGACCAAGCGATCGCTCCAAGACTTTTAGGTAGTTTTACAGGACTTAGACCAATTTGGGTTTTAATTTCTTTACTAGTAGGAACTTACATTGGTGGAGTTTTGGGATTACTTATTGCTGTACCCGTAGCAGGTGTGATCAAAGATGCATTAGATAGTTGGCAACTTGCTTCTAAACCTGATTTTTCCGACACTGTTGTTGAGAGTAAAGAATTGTCAGAAATATTAACCAATGAGTAGTGATTGGGTTATCACTGTACAACCAGGTACTTCCTGATTATTGTAAAAGAAATGGATCTTAATCACATATTGACTTGGATGGTCTGTCTATCATGCATCTCGACCATGATGAGCGCATCTTTATCTGGAACTAATAATAATCGTGGCTGGATTTTAGTATCAGGATTAATCTTAGTTACAATAGCACTTTTGTCTTATCTGACTCCATCTCTGGGTGGGTTGATTGGTGGATGTTTGTGGGCAATTTTAGTTATTTTGCCTAATATTGGTCACAAGAAAGTTGACCAACTTATTGACCAACAACGTTTTGGTCAAGCAAGCAGAGTGGCGAGTCTGATTTGGTGGCTGCATCCCTTGGATGGTTGGCGTGAGCAACCAAAATTGTTATACGCTTTGGATTTGGGTCAGCGTGGAGCAAGAGCTTCAGCTGTTGCAATTTTAGACCGTTATCAAACTGCTACAACACCAACTGGTCGTTCCGCAGCTGTCAGCCTTTACCAAATGGATGCTCGTTGGGAAGAATTGCTGATGTGGATACAGAATAGCCTAAACGAAGCAGTATTGCGCAAGGATTTTGATATGCTGGTTTGCTATCTGAGAACCCTTGGAGAAACTGGCGATTTGAATGGTATGCTCCAAGCTTGGGAGCGCTATCAGCCAAGCCTGGAAAAAATACTTAACCCAAGAACACAAAATCTAGCGCGTATGTATGTGCTAGCCTTCTGCGGTAAAACAGAATATGTCGCGAGATTATTGAGTGGTTCACTAGCGGACTATTCCAACACCATCAAACTATTTTGGCTAGCAACAGTTGATCAAGCCGCTGGAAGAGAAGTTATAGCTGTCGAGCAATTTTTGAGTCTTGCTGATAGTAACAATGTTTGCATTCGTAACGCAGTTGCAAGACGTTTATCTAGTCCTGTGGTTATCGCTAACACATTACTTACTGAAAAATCACAAGAAATTTTATTTAAAATTATTACAGAAATAGAGTATGAAACAACATACAGCGCTAGAGCTAGCTTCAAGCCACGTTTTGCGATCGCTACATATTTTATTATCACTTTAAATGTACTTGCTTTTGCCCTAGAGGTGAAACTAGGAGGTAGCACCAACCTCAATAACTTATATCGTTTAGGTGCATTAGTACCACAAGAAGTTGTTAAAGGAGATTGGTGGCGCTTGTTAACAGCTGCGTTTCTTCACTTCGGGTTCTTGCACCTATTCCTAAATATGTTGGGTCTTTATTTATTCGGTCGCTTGATGGAACTTTCCTTCGGAACACCGCAATTTTTCCTGTTGTATTTTGCTAGTGCAATTGGCTCTATGCTGGCTGTGACTTATATGTCAGTTTTGGGATATTCTCAATCTGATTTTGTAGTTGGTGCATCAGGATGTGTGATGGGTCTTGTTGGTGGTTTTACTGCTGTGCTGTTACACGAGTGGCTAAGGAAAAGAACACGCGTTGCTGCTAGAAATTTACGAGGAATTTTAGCAGTTATTGTGTTGCAGAGCATCTTTGACCTGACAACTCCACAGATTAGCTTTGTTGGTCATGCTTCTGGGTTGATTGTTGGTTTTGTGATGGGGATGATTTTAAAGGCTTTATGAACGAGGTTTCAAATTGTTAATTGGCTTGTAGAGTAAAATTTTGAAACATTTTGAAACATTGGACAAAGTAGGTCTTTTGTTCATCAAAGTGCAAACTTCATGGTAGATTCAAGCATATCCACAGAAAACAAAGAAACTATAGGACTCCTATTTGATTTTTGAAAAAAACTCAGTATACCTTTATTGCTTTTTCCCTGTTCCCTGTTCCCTGTTCCCTGTTCCCTGTTCCCTGCCCTGACGAGTTGTTCAGAAATCAAACCGGATTCCTATATCAATCAAGATAGCGACATCAGGCTGCATTTACTTAAACCATTTTGAAATTAAGGTTAAGGAGTTGTCTGATGAAAATTTTATCGAAAGCAACCGCTGGTACTTTTTTATTCACTGTAGTCATGGGCTCAGGCATAAATACAGTATCGGCAGCATCTTTATACTCAATAACCGATCTAGGCTCCTTGGTAGGTTCAGATTACAGTTACGCTACTGACATCAACAATTTTGGTCAAGTTATCTTTGACTCAGGTAAAGGCAGCAGCAACGGGAGTCCAGATCGTGCTTTCTTATATACCAATGATCAGGTGACTGAAATCAAACCTCTCTCTGGTGACAGTGATATCGCCGTTACAAGTATTAACAACTTTGGTCAGGTGGTAGGTAATTCGGTTAATGAAAACAACTTCACTGGGAATAACCCCTTACTGTATAGCCAAGGCAGAACACAAAGCCTCGTCGCTCTTAATAATGCTATCCCTTATGCCATCAACGATAAAGGTGAGATAGTGGGTGGAGCGCAAAAAAATGGTCCGTTTTTGTATAAGAACGGAACGGTAGTTAACTTCGGCACTGAAGGTACTGTCGCATATGATATCAACAACCAGAGTCAGGTAGTTGGCATTTTAAACACTAACAAAGCTTTCCTGTATCAAAATGGCACAACGACTGCCTTGGGCACTCTCCCTGGTGACAATTACTCCTCAGCTGAGGGCATCAATGATAAAGGTCAAGTCGTCGGAGTTTCAGCCCCCACAAGCATAAGTAATGGTCAGGCTTTTCTGTACAGTAGTAGTACAAATCTGATTAACCTTGGTAGACTATTTCCTACTGACCTTTACAGCGTTGCTCTTGACATCAACAACAACGGTCAGGTTATTGGGTTTTCGGGCAGCAATCCTAACTTTTATTCAAACAGTGGGATTGGAATTCGTGCTTTTCTTTACAGTGACGGCATTTTACAAGACCTTAACTCCCTGATTTCTCGTGATTCTGGTTTTACCATAACTCAGGCAAGAGCTATTAACGACCAGGGACAAATCGTCGGGGCTGCTACTTTCAACGGTCAACTTCGTGCTGTTGTATTGACACCCGAGTCTGTTTCCACACCTGTCCCAGAACCCTCTACAAGCGCAGGTTTAGGGTTGTTTCTAACAGCTCTAGGTTGCTCTAAATTTATTCAAGAGAAATTGAAAAAGAAAATAGCTGCATAACTGCATAGATTGTTGATGTTGTTGATCCAGCGCTAGAGCTAGCTTCAAGCCACGTTTTGCGATCGCCCAAGGAGCGGCTCTATAAGTATCTATAAATTGGCGACCACAATCAACACAAATGTGATTCTGTTTACCTCGGCGCTTACCATTTTTTCTAATATTCAGTAGACTTGCAGTATGGACAATGCAGAGTAGAAAACCTCAATTCATCCCTATATTAGGGACTTCCAAAGAATAAATTAATCAATAAAAACAAAGAAGCCAGGTTTTTA